>CANGMW010000053.1 GCA_947454695.1 Comamonadaceae bacterium
GCACCGGCATGGCCGACATGTTCTGAGCCGTGCCGATGTGGCCGGCCATGATGAAAATCTTGTCCTGGTTGACCAGCTTTTGCGCGGCCAACACGGATTTTTTTGGGTCATAGCCATCGTCCTCAATGGCCAGCTTGAGTTTGCGGCCATGGATGCTGCCCTGTTCGTTCAGCTCTTCGATGCGCAACTGCATACCGTTGCGCAGTTGTTTGCCGTATCCAGCCAGCGGGCCCGACAAATCCTGAATCGTGCCGATCAGGATTTCGTTTTTGCTCACGCCTTGCTGTTCAGCGGCATAGACCGAGCTGACCAGGGTCAGCGCGACCAGCGCCAGAGTTGCTTTGAATTTCATGCTTGTCTCCATCCAGGTTGAATTGCTTGCCAAGGAAAATGCCTATTTTTAATGCTTTGGCGCGGCCGTCAAGTTATGACAAACCATGAGTTCTCATAGGACTCACCGGTACATGGCCTCGATTTGCTCCGCGTATTTCTTCTCCACGAGCTTGCGCTTGAGCTTCATGGTGGGGGTGAGTTCCTCGTCTTCGGCCGACAGGCGCGTGTCGAGCAGGAAGAATTTTTTGATCTGCTCCACACGGGCAAACTTCTTGTTCACGCCGTCGATCACGCCTTGAATCAGGTCCTGCACTTCCTTGCTGCGCGTGAGCGAGGCGTAGTTGCTGAAGGGCACATCGGCGTCCTGCGCAAATTTTTCCACATTGTCCTGATCGATCATGACGATCACCACCAGGTAGGGGCGCTTGTCACCAATCACCACCGCATCGGTGATGTAGGGCGAAAATTTCAGGTCATTTTCCAGCTCACTGGGGGTGATGTTCTTGCCCCCGGCGGTGATGATGATGTCCTTCATCCGGTCGGTGATGCGAAAGAACCCTTCCTCATCGACCAGTCCGACGTCGCCCGTGTGCAGCCAGCCGTCTTGGTCGATGGTCTCGGCCGTTTTCTCGGGCAGATTCAAGTAACCGGCAAACACGTTCTTGCCACGCACCATGATTTCACCGGTGGCCGGATCGAGTTTGACCTCATTGAATTCGGCCGCCGGTCCGATCGAGCCGGGCTTGATGCGGTCGATGGGCACACCGGTGGCCGCGCCACAGGTTTCGGTCATGCCCCAGACTTCCAGCATGGGCACGCCCAGCGCCAAATACCAACGCACGAGGTCGGGCGAAATCGGTGCGGCACCGGTCACCAGCATGCGCGAGCGGTGGATACCAATCATCTTGCGCACATTGTTCAGCGCCAACCAGCGCGCCAGCATGAACTTGATTTTGAACCAGGCGCTGACGGATTGTCCCGCCAGCACGCGGTCGGCAATCTGGGTGCCTACCCCAATGGACCAGCCATAAACCAAGCGTTGCAGTGCATCGGCTTCTTTGAGACCAATCATCACGCCCGAATAAAACTTCTCCCACACCCGAGGCACCGCGGTGAACACGGTGGGCGCGATTTCGCGCACGTTCTCAGGAATCGTGTCCGGGTTCTCCACAAAATTGAGCACCGCGCCGGTGTACATCGCGAAATACTCGCCTCCCGTGCGCTCGGCAATATGGCACAAGGGCAAGAAGCACATGCGCTCATCGCTTTCGTCTTGCGGTACCAACATGTTGTAGCCGCGCACGGCGTAGACCAGGCCCGAATGCAAGTGCATGGCGCCCTTGGGTTTGCCGGTGGTGCCGGAGGTGTAGACCAAAATGGCCAGGTCCTCAGGGCGGCAAGCCGCGACGCGCTGCATCAGCTCGTCGGGGTGTTGTGCGTTGTAGCTGCGCCCCAAAGCACGCAAATCGTCCAGACTGATGATGTCGGGATCGTTCAGGTCGTGCAGACCCTCCATGTCAAACACCACAATTTTTTGCAGCAAGGGCAGCTGCGCGCGCACTTCCAGCGCCTTGTCGAGCTGCTCGTCATCTTCCACAAACAAAACGGTGGTGCGGGAGTCTTCGCACAAATAGAGCACTTGGGACGCCGCATCGGTGGGGTAGATGCCGTTGGAGACGCCGCCTACAGACAGCACACCCAGATCGGCCCAGACCCAATCCACCAGGGTGTTGGCCAAAATCGAGGCGCAGTCACCGGGCTTGAAACCCAGCTGCATCAAGCCGCCGGCGACCTCGCGGACCGCCTCAGCGGTCTGATTCCAGGTCCAGCTGCGCCAGATGCCCAGATGCTTTTGCCGCATCCACACACGCGGGCCGCGTTGGTCCACCGCGTTCCAGAACATGGCGGACAGGGTTTCGCCTGCCATACCCTTGTCTTTGCGGTTCTTCGAATCCTGAATGTCCCATAAGCCTTTCATGGCGATACGTCTCCAAAAACGGTGTGCACAGGCTTATCTCCAGGTCTTTTTCTTTTTCCAGCGGCGCTCGCCGCGCACGCCATCTTCTTTCATGCCGAGGTAGAACTCTTTGATGTCGTCCTTCTCGCGCAGATGGGCGCAGGTGTCTTCCATCACGATGCGGCCGTTCTCCAGCACATAGCCGTAGTCGGCCGCATTGAGCGCCATATTGGCGTTTTGTTCCACCAGCAGCAAGGTGGTGCCGCGCTCGCGGTTGATGCGCACCACGATTTCAAAAATCTCTTTGGTCAGTTTGGGCGACAGGCCCAGGCTGGGCTCGTCCAGCAAGATGAGGTCGGGGTCGGCCATGAGTGCGCGCGAGATGGCCAGCATTTGCTGCTGCCCCCCGGAGAGCAGTCCGGCGTCTTGCGCGGCCCGCTCGCGCAGGATGGGAAAGTAGTTGAAAACGGTTTCCATGTCGCGCGCCACACCGTCCCGGTCGTGCCGGGTGTAGGCGCCCATGAGCAGGTTGTCGCGCACACTCAGCAGGGGAAAAACTTCGCGGCCTTCGGGCACATGGCTCAAGCCTTGCTGCACGATGTAAGCCGGGTCGCGCGCGGTGATGGCCTGGCCCTTGAACTCGATCGAGCCCCTGTTGGGATCCAAAATGCCCGAGATGGTTTTCAAGATGGTGGACTTGCCGGCGCCGTTGGAGCCCAGCACGGTGGCGATTTCGCCGCGGCGCACTTGCAGACTCACGCCCCGGATGGCCTTGATCGGACCATAGGCGCTCTCCACATTGAGCAGCTTGAGGACGGGATCGTCGCTGATGGCGGGGGGCACGGCACTCATGCGCTGGCTCCTGGCTTGCTTGTCTGCGCATCGGTGCGGCGCAGCGAGGTCACATCATCAATTGAGCCCAGGTAGGCCTCGATCACCCGCGGGTCGGTCTGCACCTCGCGCGGCGAGCCCAGCGCCAGCACTTCGCCCTGGTTCATGGCCAGCACCCGGTCAGACACTTTGGACACCAGCGCCATGTCATGCTCGACCATCAGCACGGTGATGCCCAGCTGGGTGCGGATGTCTTGAATCCAAAACGCCATGTCCTCGGTTTCTTCCACATTCAAGCCAGACGAGGGCTCGTCCAGCAGCAGCAGTTTGGGTTCATTGCACAGGGCACGCGCCAGCTCCACCACTTTGCGAACTCCGTAGGGCAGGCCGGCCACCAGCGTATCGCGGTAGTGTTGCAAGTCCAGGAAGTCAATGACTTCTTCGACTTTTTCGCGCGCATGCAACTCGGCTTTTTGCACGTGCGACGTGAAGAGCAGGTCTTGCCAGAAGCCGGATTGCCGGTGCGTGTGGCGACCGATCAAGAGGTTGCTCAGCACCGTGGCGTGCTCGAACAATTCGATGTTCTGGAAGGTGCGCGCAATGCCCAGCGAGGCCACATCATGCGGCGCCATCTGGGCCATGTTCTGCCCTTGAAAAAACAGCTCACCGCTGGTGGGGGTGTAAATGTGGCTGATCAGGTTGAAGACTGTCGTCTTGCCCGCACCATTGGGGCCGATGAGGGTGAAGACTTCGCCTTGTTGGACATCAAAGCTCACCTGATTGACGGCCAGCACGCCGCCAAAACGCACGCTCAGGTTGCGGGCTGAGAGTAAGGCCTCAGACATGAACTTCACTCCGTGAACGCTTGGAAAAAACAGTCATCATGGTCAGTGTCATTTGAGTCGGTCCGATTTCTGGAACGACTTTTGCCGTTTGAACATGCCCTTGCGGTAGAAGGGGAATAACTGCAAGTAGGTGCGGATCTTCAACCAGCGGCCATACAAGCCCATGGGTTCAAACAGCACAAACAAAATCACCACCAAGCCGTACACCAGGCCTTGCAAGCCCGGGGCTTGCCCGATGGTGGCCGGCAGGTAGTCTTTGCCGATGGCAATGATCTGCGGCATGGAGATCAAAAACAAGGCGCCCAAAAATGCACCGTGCACCGAGCCCACGCCGCCGATGACGATCATCAGCAGCAAGTCAATCGATTGCAGCACGCTGAACTGGTCAGGCGAGATGAATTGCAGCTTGTGGGCGTACAGCGCACCGGCAATACCCGCCAGTGCAGCCGACAGCGCAAACGACAAGGTCTTGTAGCGTGCCAGATGGATGCCCATGCTTTGCGCCGAGATTTCAGAGTCCCGAATGGCCACAAAAGCCCGGCCCGTGGGCGAGCGCAGCAAATTCAAAATGGCCAGCGTGCACAACACGACAATAAAGAGGCACAAGAAGTAAAAACCTTCATTGCTGCTCACCGAGTAGCCGAACAGCACCGGCGCCTTCAGGTGAAAGCCGGCGTTGCCCCCGGTGACCGATTCCCAGCGTGCAAAGCCTTCTTCCACGATGAAGCCAAACGAGAGCGTGGCCATCCCGAGGTAAATGCCTTTGACGCGCAGCGCGGGCAAGCCCACCACCCAGCCCGCCGCCGCCGATACGCCGGCAGCACAGGCCAATGCCACCGGAAAAGGCACGCCCGCGCTGGTGAGGTAGCCCTGGGTGTAGGCCCCTACGCCCAGGAAGGCCGCATGACCGAGTGAGAACAAGCCGGTGAAGCCGGCCAGCAACATCAGCCCCAAGCCGGCGATGCCGTAGATGATCACGAAGGTGAGTTGTGCCAGCCAGTATTCGGTGACCAGCCAGGGGGCGGCCAGTGCGAGCAATATCAGGGCGCTGTACCAGAACACATGGCCGCCGTGCTTGGCCAGCATCAGGTCCTGTTCATAGCGGGTTTTGAAAATAAAACGCATGGTGAGGTGTGCAGGTCAGACTTTTTTACGCAGCTTTTCGCCAAACAACCCGTTGGGTTTGACCATCAGCATGATGAGCACGGCGATGTAGGGCGCGGTGTCCTTGAAACCATCGGGCAGGTAAAAACCGGCAAAGGCCTCGACCGTGCCAATCACCAGCCCGCCCACGATGGCGCCGGGCAGGCTGCCAAAGCCGCCCACCACGGCAGCAGGGAACGCTTTCATGCCGATGAAACCCATATTGGCGTGCACAAAGGTGATGGGGGCCAGCAGCAGGCCGGCAATGGCGGCCACCGCGCTGGCCAGTCCCCAGACCAGACCATTGAGACGCTTTACCGGGATGCCCATGTAGTAAGCGGCCAATTGGTTTTGCGAGGCCGCTTGCATGGCAATACCGATCTTGCTGAAACGGAACAGGGCAAACAGCACAAGGCACAGCACGCCGGTGGCCGCAATCACCACCAGTTGTTCGACGTTGAGCACGAGGCCGCCCACATTCCAAATTTCATCTTTGTAGGGAACGGGAAACGTGAGCGTCTCGGTGCCGATGTTGGGGATCATGGTGATCAGGCCGCGCGCGACGTAGCCGATGCCAATGGTGAGCATGACAATGGAAAACGCCGGCTGACCCAGAATGGGGCGAATCACCAGGCGCTCCAGCACGACACCAAAGATCGCCATGCCCGCCACTGCGCTGAGCACGGACAGCCAGTAGGGAAAGCCCAGCATGGTCATGGCGGCGAGCCCCCCGAAGGCGCCCACCATCATGAGGTCGCCCTGAGCGAAGCTCACGGTTTCTGTTCCCTTGTAGATCAGCACAAAGCCCAGGGCAATCAATCCGTAGATGCAACCCTGCGCCACGCCGCTGATCAGCAGCTGTAAAACCTGCACGCTATCTCCTTAATTAGATAGCGCTGTTTATAGCCTTCAATGCTTGATTCTGTGCTTGGGGTTTTCCACGCCTAGGGTTGACCCCAGTGAAAAGTTCACAGGGTCCTGCGGGGTACTTCGCGCGGTTTGCCCTGGTCGTCGATGGCCACATAGGTGAGTGACGCTTCGGTGACTTTCACATACTCGCCTTGCGCCCGAAAGCGCTCGGCGAACACTTCGACTTTCACCGTCATGGAGGTGCGTCCGAGGTGGGTGAGTTTGGAATAGAAGGACAGGATGTCGCCGATGCGAACCGGTTGCTTGAAGATGAATTCCTTCACGGCCACCGTGGCCATGCGGCCATTGGCATAGCGCGCGGGGATCACCGAGCCGGCCAGGTCCACCTGGGCCATGACCCAGCCACCGAAGATGTCACCGTTGGCATTGCTGTCAGCCGGCATGGGGATGACTTTGAGCACCAGCTCTTCATCGGACGGGGGACGAATGGGCCGGCTGGTCGTGGGTGTGGAGGACATGGGGGACAATCCGGTTTGTTTTACTGCACAGATTGTCCCCCATGCGACCCCACGGCGATACCCCTCCCAAACTCTTTTCTGGTGGCGCCTCCGCCAGCTCGCCTAAAGCGGGTGCGGCCTCGGGTCGTTCCGACTGGGGAACGCTGCAGCGGCTCTTTCCCTACCTGTGGCAGTACAAGTGGCGTGTATTGGCGGCACTGGCTTTCATGGTGGGCGCCAAGGTCTCCAATATCGGCGTGCCTTTGTTGCTCAAAGAGCTGATCGACCGCATGGGCCTGCGCCTGTCGGACCCGCAGGCACTGTGGGTGGTGCCGGCGTCCTTGCTCTTGGCGTATGGCAGTTTGCGCTTCCTGACCTCATTGCTCACCGAGTTGCGCGAACTGGTCTTTGCCAAAGCCACTGAAGGCGCGGCGCGCACCATCTCCTTGCAAGTCTTTGGCCATTTGCATGCGCTGAGCTTGCGCTTTCATCTGGACCGCCAGACCGGCGGCATGACCCGCGATATCGAACGCGGCACGCGGGCCGTGCATTCACTCATTTCCTATTCGCTGTACAGCATCTTTCCCACGCTCATTGAGTTTGCGTTGGTGCTCACGCTGCTGGCGGTGAAGTTTGATCTGGGCTATGTGTGGATCACCCTGGCCGCCTTGGTGAGCTACATCGTGTTCACGGTGAGCATCACCGAGTGGCGCACGCAGTTCCGCCGCCGCATGAACGAACTCGACTCGGTGGCACACAGCCGCGCGATTGACTCGCTGCTGAACTATGAAACCGTCAAATACTTCAACAACGAAGACTTCGAAGCCCGGCGCTACGACACCAGCCTGGAGAGCTACCGGCGCGCGGCCATCAAAAGTCAGGTGACCTTGAGCCTGCTCAACACCGGGCAGCAGCTCATCATTGCCACCGGTTTGGTGGCCATGCTGTGGCGGGCTACGCAAGGCGTGGTCGATGGGCACATGACGCTGGGCGATTTGGTGATGATCAACGCCTTCATGATTCAGCTCTACATTCCGCTGGGCTTTTTGGGCGTGCTGTACCGTGAGATCAAGCAAAGCCTGACCGATCTGGACAAGATGTTCACCCTGCTCGAAACCAACCGCGAAGTGGCCGATGTGCCCGGTGCGGTCCCGCTGCGTTTGGGTGAGGCGGCCGTGTCGGTAAAGTTTGACCATGTCAGCTTTGGCTATGAACGCGGCGATGCAGGCCGGCCGATCTTGCGCGACATCAGCTTTGAGATTCCCGCCGGCAAAACGGTGGCGGTGGTGGGCCCCTCGGGGGCTGGCAAATCCACGCTGGCGCGATTGCTTTACCGCTTTTACGACGTGCAGTCCGGGCGCATTCTGATCAATGGCCAGGACATCAAACAAGTGACGCAGAGCAGCGTGCGCCAAGCCATCGGCATCGTGCCGCAAG
The DNA here is from genome assembly GCA_947454695.1 of Comamonadaceae bacterium. Lineage (GTDB taxonomy): Bacteria > Pseudomonadota > Gammaproteobacteria > Burkholderiales > Burkholderiaceae_C > CANGMW01. The sequence continues at coordinate 7,914 of CANGMW010000053.1, forward strand.
ACACGGTGCTGTTCAATGACACAGTGGAATACAACATTGCCTATGGCCAGCCCGGCGCTTCTACCCAGCAGGTGCAAGACGCCGCGCGCTCGGCGCACATCCACGACTTCATCGCCGCTGCGCCCAAGGGCTACGAGACCATGGTGGGCGAGCGGGGGCTCAAACTCTCCGGCGGCGAGAAGCAGCGCGTCGCCATTGCCCGTACCTTGCTGAAAAACCCGCCGGTGATGATCTTTGACGAGGCCACTTCGGCGCTGGATTCTGCCAATGAGCGGGCCATCCAGGCCGAGCTCCAACAGGTGGCGCGCAACAAAACGACGCTGGTGATTGCGCACCGGTTGTCCACCGTGGTGGATGCCCATGAGATTTTGGTGATGCAAGCCGGCAGCATTGTCGAGCGCGGCTCGCATACGGACTTGTTGGCACAAGCAGGCGTTTATGCGCGCATGTGGTCCTTGCAGCAAAGTGGCGACAAGGGCTAAAGAACCTGGTTTGATCATCGGAAATATCCGATCGGCGTTTTTGGCATGCCGTAATCACTAGAATGAAATCTTTCACAAGCGGCCGGCCCGACATGTATTTACAGGGCGGCCACTGAATTCGTTTAACCGACTGGAGATGATGATGAAAAAGCTGTTGATTGCATCCGCCGCTCTGGCGCTGGCTTGTGGCGCGATGGCGCAGGCCAATGACACGATCGCCAAGGCCAAGGCGTCTGGCAGCATCACCATGGGCGTGCGCGATGCCTCCGGTGCACTGTCTTACACCCTGGGCGACGGCAAATACGCGGGTTACCACGTGGAGGTATGCCAGCGCATCCTGGCCAATCTGGACAAAGCGGTGGGCAAGAAGCTGGAGGTCAAGTACCAGCTGGTCACCTCGCAAAACCGCATCCCGCTGGTGCAAAACGGCACGGTGGACATCGAGTGCGGCTCCACCACCAACAATGCCACGCGTCAGAAAGACGTGGCCTTTGCCTTGACCACCTATGTGGAAGAGGTGCGTATCGCGGTCAAGGCCAATGGCGGCATCACCTCGATCAACCAGCTCAACGGGCGCAATGTGGCGACCACCACTGGCACCACCAGCGTGCAGCTGCTGCGCAAGCATGAGCGCGCAGCTGGTGTGGATTTCAAAGAGGTGTATGGCAAGGACCACGCCGACAGCTTTCTGCTGCTGGAGTCCGGCCGTGCCGACGCCTTTGTGATGGATGGCCAGATCCTGGCGGGCAATATCGCTACCGCCAAAAACCCGGCGGACTTCAAAATCGTGGGCGAGGTGCTGAGCGTGGAGCCGATTGCCATCATGCTGCGCAAGGACGACCCGGCTTTCAAGAAGCTGGCTGACGACACCATTCGCGAGTTGATCAAGACGGGTGAATTGGCCAAGGTGTATGACAAGTGGTTTGTCCAACCTATTCCGCCAAAGAACACCCGTGTGGGTCTGCCCGCCAGCGACGCCACCAAAGCCGCTTGGGCCAACCCCAACGACAACCCGGTGGAAGCCTATCTGAAGAAATAAGGACGACTGGGTCCCTTTGCATCAACCCCGCTTGGCGTGAGTCTGGCGGGGTTTTGACTTAGCAAAGAGGCTGCGTCTACAACACGGCAGGGAGTGCACATGAGCTGGGACTGGCAAATTTTTCTGCAGGATGACGGCGGCGGCCGCACCTATCTGGAGTGGCTGCTGCAGGCCTGGGGCTGGACCTTGTCCGTGGCCGGCAGTGCCTGGCTGGTGGCCATGGTGGTGGGCGTCACGGTGGGCACCCTGCGCACCTTGCCCGGCAGTCCTTGGCTGGTGCGTGCGGCCAATGTCTGGGTGGAGCTTTTTCGCAATGTGCCTTTGCTGGTGCAAATTTTCCTTTGGTACTTTGTGGTGCCCAAGCTGGTGCCGCCCATGCAGCAGGTGCCGGGTTTTGCGCTGGTGGTGATGGCCTTGGGCTTTTTCACCTCGGCGCGTATTGCCGAGCAGGTGCGCGCGGGCATCCAGGCCTTGCCCAAAGGGCAGCGTGATGCGGCCATGGCCATGGGCTTTAGCACGGCGCAGACTTACCGCTATGTGCTCCTGCCGATGGCGTTTCGCATCATCCTGCCGCCGCTGACCAGCGAGTCCATGAACCTGCTGAAAAATTCTTCGGTGGCCTTTGCGGTGTCGATTGCCGAGCTCACCATGTTTGCGATGCAGGCACAGGAAGAAACCTCGCGTGGCATCGAAATTTACCTGGCGGTGACGGCCTTGTATGCCTTGTCGGCTTTTGCCGTGAACCGGGTGTTCGCGCTCATCGAGCGGCGTGTGCAAATCCCCGGCTTCATCGTGGCCGGCGGCACCGGGGGAGGGCACTGACATGGGCGGCCTTGACCTGAGCTTTGTGAGTTGGGACATCCTGTCCAAGTTTGTTCTCAAGGGCCTGTACTTCAGTGTGCAGCTCACCCTGGTGGCCACCTTAGGGGGCATTGTGTTTGGCACGCTGCTGGCCTTGATGCGCTTGTCCGGGCGCAGGCTCTTGATGTGGCCGGCCACCTTTTACGTCAACGGCATGCGCAGTATTCCGCTGGTGATGGTGATCCTGTGGTTTTTCCTGCTCATCCCCTTTTTGATCGGGCGCTCGATCGGCGCGGAGATTTCGGCCACGGTGACCTTCATCGCCTTTGAGGCCGCTTATTTCAGCGAGATCATGCGCGCGGGCATCCAGTCCATTCCGCGCGGGCAGGTCTACGCCGCGCAAGCGTTGGGCATGACCTATGGTCAGAACATGCGCCTGGTGGTGCTGCCGCAGGCCTTTCGCAACATGCTGCCGATACTGCTGACGCAGACCATCATCCTGTTTCAGGACACCTCGCTGGTCTATGCCATTGGTGCGCAGGACCTGCTCAAGGGCTTCACCACGGCGGGCAAGATTTACGGGCGTTCGGAAGAAGCCTATTTGCTGGCGGCGGTGGTGTATTTCGTGATCTGTTTTAGCTTGTCGGCGCTGGTCAAGCGCCTGCAAGCGCGCATCGCCATCATTCGCTGAACACAGCACGCCCCATCTCTTGCGGAGAAGAACATGATTCAAATTCAAAACGTGTCCAAGTGGTACGGCCCTACACAGGTCCTCAACGACTGCTCGGTGAGTATCAACAAAGGTGATGTGGTGGTCGTGTGCGGGCCGTCCGGCTCGGGCAAGTCCACGCTCATCAAAACCGTCAACGCGCTGGAGCCTTTTCAGAAAGGCCAGATCACCGTCAACGGCACGCCGCTGCATGACCCGAAGACCCATCTGCCCAAGTTGCGATCGCAAGTGGGCATGGTGTTCCAGCACTTCGAGCTGTTCCCGCACCTCTCGGTGACCGAGAACCTCACCATCGCTCAGATCAAGGTGCTGGGCCGCTCACCCGAGGAGGCTCAGGTGCGCGGACTCAAGATGTTGGACCGGGTGGGCCTGATGGCGCACAAAGATAAATTTCCGGGCCAGCTCTCCGGCGGCCAGCAGCAGCGGGTGGCCATTGCACGCGCCTTGTCCATGGACCCGGTGGTCATGCTGTTTGACGAGCCCACCTCGGCGCTGGACCCCGAGATGGTGGGCGAGGTGCTCGATGTGATGGTCAATCTGGCCAAAGAAGGCATGACCATGATGGTGGTAACCCATGA
>CANGMW010000054.1 GCA_947454695.1 Comamonadaceae bacterium
TGACCCTGATGCCGGGCGATGTCATCACCACGGGTACCCCGCCCGGCGTGGGCATGGCCATGAAGCCGCCTGTCTTCTTGAAAAAAGGCGATCTGATGACGCTGGGGATTGAAGGTTTGGGCGAGCAACGACAAGTCGTGGTGCCCTTCAAACTGTAAGTCGCAACACCCCCCCAAAGAAGCCCCGGTATCGGGGCTTCTTTTTTGCCCGAACTTGCCCAAACGAAGCGAATTCATGCAAAATAGCACGATCGTTCGTTTTATTTGGGGCTGTGCCCCCCGTACAAATGACAAGCAAGAAAGTAACTATGACTGCTGGCGACGCCGTGCGCGACGGGCGTGTGCTGCACAAGGGGCAGCAGACCAAGCAAGCCATCGTGGATGCTGCTTTGGGACTGGCCGCGCAAGTCGGGCTGGAAGGCTTGAGCATTGGCGCCTTGGCCGAGCTCATGAACATGAGTAAATCCGGCGTGTTTGCGCATTTTGGCTCGCGTGAGGAATTGCAGATTTCTGTGGTCCGCGAGTATTTCAACCAGTTCGAGCGCGATGTGTTTGTGCCGGCCATGCAAGTTGAACGGGGTTTGCCCCGCGTGAAAGCCTTGTTTGCCAACTGGATGCAGATCGTTGCCCAGGAAATTCAGTCAGGCTGCATCTTCATCAGCGGCGCGGTGGAGTTTGATGACCGGCCCGGTCCGGTGCGTGATGCGCTGGCCAGTTCAGTGAAAGTCTGGTTAGGCGCAGTGCACCGTGCGGTGGTGCAGGCCAAACAAGCAGGCGACCTCTCAGATGACGCTGACGAGCAGCAAATGACGTTTGAAATTCACGGTTTGATTTTGGCGCTGCACTACGAAGCACGATTTTTGAATAACCCGGTGTCCATTGAACGTGCCAACAAAGGGTTTGACCACATCTTGGACCGCTATGGCCGGCACACTGAACCGCGTAAGCCATCGCGTCAATCCTCATCCTTGAATCAGCGCCATTAATTCAATTTTGAACCCACCACATCAACAGGAGTATTGAAAATGCCCAGCTACAACCCGCCCCTGCGCGACATGCAATTTGTGATGCATGAAGTGCTCAACGTCACAGCTGAATTCAAGCAAATCCCCAAGCATGCGGAGATGGATGTTGACACCATCAATGCCGTGCTGGAAGAAGGCGGTAAGTTCGCTTCTGAAATCATTTTTCCCATCAACATCAGCGGCGACACCCAAGGATGCGTGCTGGACAAAAAGACCCATGAGGTCACAGCGCCAGCGGGCTTCAAAGAGGCTTATGCGCAGTACGTGCAAGGCGGCTGGCCCTCACTGAGTTGCGATCCCGCCTACGGCGGCCAGGGCTTGCCGTTTGTGGTCAACCAGTGCATCTACGAGATGATGAATTCCGGCAACCAGGCCTGGACCATGTACCCGGGCCTCTCGCATGGTGCTTACGAGTGTTTGCACGCGCATGGCACCGAAGAACAAAAAACCGTCTACCTGCCCAAGCTGGTCAGCGGCGAGTGGACCGGCACCATGTGCCTGACCGAGCCGCATTGCGGCACCGACCTGGGGATGCTGCGCACCAAGGCCGAACCTCAGGCCGATGGCTCCTACAAGCTCAATGGTGCCAAGATCTTCATCAGCGCGGGCGAACATGACCTGGCCGATAACATCGTGCATCTGGTGTTGGCCCGTTTGCCTGATGCGCCGCAAGGCAGCAAAGGCATCAGCCTGTTTGTGGTGCCCAAGTTCAAGGTCAACGCCAAGGGCGAGATGACGGGGCGCAACGGCATTTACTGCGGCGGTTTGGAGCACAAGATGGGCATCCACGGCAACGCCACCTGCCAGATGGTGTTGGATGATGCGGTGGGTTCCTTGGTGGGTCAGCCCAACAAGGGCTTGCAGGCCATGTTTGTGATGATGAACGCCGCCCGCCTGGGCGTGGGCAACCAGTCTCTGGGTCTGACCGAAGTGGCTTACCAAAACGCATTGGCTTACGCAAAAGACCGCATCCAGATGCGCAGCCTCTCGGGCGTGAAGGCCAAGGACAAGCCGGCCGACCCCATCATCGTGCACCCCGATGTGCGCAAGATGCTGCTCACCGCCAAAGCCTATGCCGAAGGCGGCCGCGCATTGGCCTGCTACTGCGCCATGTTGCTGGACAAAGAGCTCAACCACACCGATGAAGCGGTGCGCAAAGACAGCGCCGAGATGCTGGCCCTGCTGACCCCCATCATCAAAGCTTTCATTACTGATAACGGCTTTCAAGCCACGGTCATGTGCCAGCAGGTGTTTGGCGGCCACGGCTACATCAAAGAGTGGGGCATGGAGCAGTATGTGCGTGATGCCCGCATCAACATGATTTACGAAGGCACGAACACCGTGCAGTCGCTCGACCTGTTGGGCCGCAAGGTGCTGGGCAACAACGGCGCCACGCTCAGGAAATTCGGCAAGCTGATCGCTGCGCTGGTGGAGGAAGAAGGCGTGAACGAAAAGATGGCCGAGTTCATCAACCCGCTGGCGGTGCTGGGTGAGCAGATCACCAAGTTCACCACTGAAATCGGCTTCAAAGGTTTCCAGAATCCCGACGAGGTGGGCGCTGCTGCCGTGGACTACCTGCGCGTGGCCGGCCATCTGGTGTTCGGTTATTTCTTTGCCCGCATGGCGCAAGTGGCCTTGCAGAAAATCGCCGCAGGCGACACCGATCCTTTCTATGCCGCCAAGCTGCAAACGGCGCGCTTTTACTTTGCCAAGCTCATGCCCGAGACGGCCACTCTGATGCGCACCGCGCGTGCCGGCTCCAAGGTGTTGATGGACACCGACTTGGCCTTGGCTTGATGAATTGAGTTCGCTACTGGAGACACCTATGAAAAACAAAATGCTGGCCGTGCTGTTGGGGCTGTTCGCTTGGGGGGCACAGGCCCAGATGACGCCCGTGGGTTTGTGGCGCACGATTGACGACGACACGCAAAAACCCAAGGCCGAAATACGCATCCGTCAAAACGACGCGGGCGTGGTGTCGGGTGTGATTGAAAAAGCCTTGATCACGTCGGATCTGCCCAATTGCAATTTGTGCACCGACGACCGCAAGGACCAACCCAAGGTGGGCATGGAAATCATCCGCGGCGCCAAAAAAGTGTCTGGCAAGGATGTCTGGGAAGACGGCAATATTCTGGATCCTGAGAACGGCAAGACCTACACGCTGCGCATGACCCCCATGGAGGGGGGCAGCAAGCTGCAGGTGCGTGGCTACATCGGATTTTTCTTTCGCAATCAAATGTGGATCCGGATTCAATAAAACATAAGGGGGCAGCGATGTCGCGATTTCAAGTCAAAAAAGTGGCGGTGCTGGGCGCCGGTGTCATGGGTGCGCAAATTGCTGCGCACCTGGTGAATGTCAAAGTGCCGGTCATGTTGTTCGATCTGCCCGCCAAGGAAGGGCCGAAAAACGGCATCGTCACCAAAGCCGTGGAGGGCTTGAAAAAGCTCAAGCCTTCGCCATTGGGTGTGGCCGAGGACGCCGTGCTGATTGAGCAGGCCAACTACGAAGAGCATCTGGAGCAGCTGCGCGACTGCGACCTCATCATCGAAGCGATTGCCGAGCGCATGGACTGGAAGCTCGATCTCTACAAAAAGATCGCGCCCTTCATCGGCAAGCACACCATCGTGGCCTCCAACACCTCGGGTCTGTCCATCACCACCTTGTCGCAGGCTTTGCCTGAAGAGATCAAGCCGCGCTTTTGCGGCATCCATTTCTTCAACCCGCCGCGCTACATGTACTTGGTGGAGCTGATTGCCACGCCGACCACCCAACCGATCATCCTGGATCAGCTGGAAGCCTTTGTCACCAGCGCGCTGGGCAAAGGCGTGGTGCGCGCCAAGGACACGCCCAACTTCATCGCCAACCGCGTGGGCATTGCCGGCATGTTGATGACCATGAAGGAAGTGGAGAACTTCGGCCTGGGTTACGACGTGGTGGACGACCTCACCGGTAAGAAGCTTGGGCGCGCCAGTTCGGGGACCTTTCGCACCGCCGATGTGGTGGGTCTGGACACGATGGCGCACGTCATCAAAACCCTGCAAGACAACCTGAGCGAAAAAACCGATCCGTTCTACCCGAGCTTTGGCACCCCAGCGGTGCTCAAAACCTTACTGGAGATGGGCCACCTCGGCCAGAAAGCCAAGGCCGGTTTCTACAAAAAAGTGGGGCGCGACATCCAGCGCTTTGACTTGTCGACTCGCAGCTATGTGCCCGCTGGCGAAAAAGCCGATGCGGTGTACGAGCGCATGCTCAAAAAGCCGGCGGGTGAGCGGCTCAAACTTCTGCGCGACAGCGAAGGCGCGCAAGGACGTTTTCTGTGGGCCATTTTGCGCAACAGCTTTCACTATGCCGCTGTGCATCTGGCCGAGATTGCCGACACCGCACGCGACGTTGACCAGGCACTGCGCTGGGGCTTTGGCATGAAGCAGGGGCCGTTTGAGCTCTGGCAGGAAGCGGGCTGGCTGGACGTGGCGCGTATGGTCCAGGAAGACATCGATGCGGGCCGTGCTTTGAGCAAAGCGCCGCTGCCGCGTTGGGTATTTGAAGGGCCGGTGGCCAAAGCCGGCGGTGTGCATACGCCGCAGGGTTCATGGAACCCCACGGCAGCGCAGTTTGAGCCGGCGCGTCAGTTGCCGATCTATGCCGTGCAGTATTTCCGCGAAGGCATGCTGGGCGATGGCGCCCCGAATCCGAAAACCGCGGGCGTGACCTTGCATGAAGACCGTGACATCCGTTTGTGGACGCTGGATGAAAGCCGACACAGCGCCACGGGCAGCGTGCTGATTGCCAGCATCAAAACCAAAATGCATGCCATCAGCCCCGGCGTGGCCGAAGGTTTGATTCGTGCGGTGAACCTGGCCGAACGCGACTACCAGGGCCTGGTGATCTGGTCGGGCGATGAGCCCTTCAGCGCCGGAGCGGACCTGCAAGCCATGTTGCCCGGATTCATGATGGGTGGCGTGGCCGTGATCGACATGGCCGAGAAAGAATTGCAAAACGCCATGCTCAAGTTGCGCTATGCCAACGTGCCGGTGGTCGCTGCCGTGCGCGGCCTGGCGCTGGGCGGGGGCTGCGAAATGGCGGTCTACTCCGCGCGCCGCGTGGCCCATGTGGAAAGTTATATGGGCTTGGTGGAAGTCGGTGTGGGTTTGGTGCCCGGTGCGGGCGGCCTCACCTACATCGCCCGCCGTGCTGCCGAGAACGCAGCCAGCTCCACCGGCAAGGACATCGTGCCTTTCCTGACTGAAGGCTTCACCGCCGCAGCCATGGCCAAGGTGGGCACCAGCGCCATGGAGTCGCGCAAACTCGGTTACCTGCTGGACAGCGACATCATCGTCCCCAACAAGGACGAGCTCTTGTATGTGGCGTTGAACGAAGCGCGTGCGATGTACCAGAGCGGCTGGCGTCCTCCGCACCAGCGGCAGTTCGCGGTAGCGGGCCGCTCCGGCAAGGCCACCATCCAGGGCCAACTCATCAATATGCGCGATGGCGGCTTCATCAGCCAACACGACTTTGACATTGCCAGCCGGATTGCGAACGTGGTGACGGGCGGCGATGTGGAGGCCGGCACGCTGGTGAACGAGGCTTACCTGATGACCTTGGAGCGTCAGGCGTTTTGCGCACTGCTGGAAAGCCCCAAAACACAGGCCCGCATCATGGGCATGCTGTCCACTGGCAAACCCCTTCGCAACTGATGCGTGACCGAGACCACAGAAAGTCCACCATGAAACAAATTCAAGACGCCTACATCGTTGCCGCCACCCGCACGCCCATTGGCCGCTCGCACCGCGGATTTTTCCGACACATGCGCCCCGATGATCTGCTGGCTGTGGCCTTGCGCTCTGCGTTGGCACAAGCGCCCGGTCTGGACCCGCGCGCGATCGAAGACGTGATTTGCGGCTGTGCCATTCCTGAGGCCCAACAAGGCCTGAACGTGGCACGCATCGGCGCCATCCTGGCCGGCCTGCCCAACACGGTGGGTGGCATCACCGTCAACCGCTTTTGCGCCTCGGGCCTGTCGGCCGTACAGATGGCGGCTGACCGCATCCGGGTGGGTGAAGCCGATGTGATGATCGCTGCCGGCACCGAGAGCATGAGCATGGTGCCCATGATGGGCAACGCGCCCAGCCTCTCGCCCACCATCTTCGCCAACACCGACGATGTCGATAACTACGGCATTGCCTATGGCATGGGCCTGACCGCCGAGAAAGTGGCGCAGCAGTGGAAAGTTTCACGCCAGGCGCAGGACGAGTTCGCCGTGCGCTCGCATCAGAAGGCCATCGCGGCGATGAAGGCTGGCGAGTTCACCGCCGAGATCACGCCGGTGCAAGTTGAGGAGCGCTCCGTCAATCTGGACAGCGCCGAAGTGACCGTTCAAACCCGCACCGTGAGCCTGGACGAAGGCGCCCGCCCGGACACCTCCCTGGAAGGTCTGGCCAAACTCAAGACCGTGTTCGCCGCCCGCGGCTCGGTGACCGCCGGCAACAGCTCGCAGACCTCTGACGGCGCAGGTGCTGTGATCCTGGCCCGCGAGACGGCGGTCAAACGCTTTGGCCTCAAGCCCCTGGCGCGCTTTGTCAGCTACGCCTCGCGGGGTGTGCCGCCGCACATCATGGGCATCGGCCCGATCGAGGCCATTCCTGCAGCCCTGCGTTATGCCGGCCTGAAGCAGGACGACATCGACTGGTTCGAACTCAACGAAGCTTTTGCCGCGCAATCGCTGGCGGTGATGAATACCCTGGGGCTGGATCCGGCCAAAGTGAACCCGATGGGCGGCGCGATTGCGCTGGGCCATCCTTTGGGCGCCACCGGTGCGATTCGTGCGGCCACCGTTATCCATGCCTTGCAACGCCACAACAAGAAGTACGGCATGGTCACGATGTGTGTGGGCATGGGGCAGGGCGCTGCTGGCATTTTTGAGCGTGTCTGAGTTGACTGAACTGCTTACCAGGGACGTCTTGCCATGAACAAACTGACCGTGGCGCACGCCCACCCCTTTGACCACGCGATAGCCTTGCAGCCCATGGCGCCCACCGCACAGGCGACTGCGCCTGGGTCGAGCCGCGAGTGGCTGGGCCACACCAGCCCCGCTTACGCCAATATGGTTGGCCCGTTTGGCGGCGTGACGGCAGCGCAAGCCTTGAACGCGGTGATGCACCACCCCGACCGTTTGGGTGAGCCGGTGTCCTTCACCGCTAACTTTGCAGCAGCACTGGCCGATGGTGAGTTCCGTGCACACGCCACGCCCGTGCGAACCAACCGTTCCACCCAGCACTGGCGGGTGGACCTCCTGCAGACCGACAGCCAGGGGGTGGAGTCGGTGGTACTCACGGCCACCGCCGTGACGGCAGCACGGCGCAAAACCTGGAGCGCGGTCGATGCCGTCATGCCCCGTGTGCCGCGTCCGCATGACATCGAACGTGCAGCGTCGCCACGCCCCGTGCCCTGGTTGCAGCGCTATGACATGCGACCCTGTGCCGGCGAACTGCCCCAGACCTGGGACGGTGCCGAGGCGGACAGCCTCTCGCAGTTGTGGATGCGCGATGATCCGCCGCGTCCGCTGGACTTTTGTGGTCTGCTCGCACTGGCCGATGTGTTCTACCCGCGCGTCTGGCGCCGGCGTGCCCTGCTCACACCGGTGGGCACCGTGTCCATGACCGTGTACTTTCATTCAGGCGCCGATGAGCTGGCCGCCACCGGCGAGGGCTACCTCTTAGGCCAGGCCCGGGCACAATCTTTCTTCAATGGATTTTTTGACCAGAGCGCGGAGCTCTGGAACGAAGCCGGCCACTTGCTGGCCACCACCCACCAGATTGTTTACTTCAAGGAATAAGCACCATGTCCGACATCCTCGTTCACACCGAAGCCGGCGTCACCACCATCAGCTTTAACCGCCTGGAGCGCAAAAACTCCATCACCTCCGACATGTACGCCAGCATGGCCGACGCGCTGGTGCAGGCTGAGGCGGATGCCTCGGTGCGCGTGGTGGTGTTTCAGGGCCATGAAACCGTGTTCTGTGCCGGCAATGACATCGGCGACTTCCAAAAGCCGCCGGCGCAGGGCGAGGGCGAGCGCCCGGTGTTCCGATTCCTGCACGGCATCGCGTCCTTCAGCAAGCCCGTGATCGCCGCTGTGTGCGGTCCGGCGGTGGGCATCGGCACCACCATGCTGTTCCATTGCGATTTGGTCTATGCCGGCGACAACGCGGCCTTCTCCATGCCTTTTGTGAACCTGGGTCTGTGCCCCGAGGCCGCCTCAAGCTTGTTGGTGCCGCAGATGTTCGGCTACCACCGCGCCGCCGAAGCGTTGCTCATGGGCGAGCCCTTCTTTGCCGAAGCCGCCCTCGAAGTAGGTCTGGCCAACCGCGTGGTGCCGCCCACCGAAGCCAATGCCTACGCGCAGGCGCAGGCCCGCAAGCTGGCCGCCAAGCCGCTGAGCTCGCTCATTCAGACCAAGCGTCTGATGAAAAAAGGTCAGATGGCCCAAGTCCATGCGCATATGGACGAAGAAGCCATCAGCTTTGGCCGCATGCTCAGCGAGCCCGCTGCCCGCGAAGCCTTCGGCGCCTTCATGGAAAAACGCAAGCCCGATTTCAGCAAGGTGTGAGCCCGGTTGAAGCCGCGATAGCACCCCGGAAACGGGGTGTTTTATTTTCACAAAGCAAACGCTTGCTAAAAATAAAATAGTTTGCTAATCTGCCGGCCATGGACACACTGGCCCGGCCAAAACTACCCGCAAAAAAAGCGCGCCGGCAAGCACCGCTGCCGCTGCGGCCACCTGCACCAGCACCTGAACGTGCACGCGCACGCGCAGGCGTCGAGCTGGCTTCGCCCGCCGTGCACGCTGAGGCGGTGCGTCGCCCGAGAGGACGCCCCCGCAAAACGGTGGGCGAGCTCGATGAAGGTAACCGCCGGCGCATGCTGATCGACGCGGCTGCGCACCTGTTTCGCACCCAGGGCTTTGACGCCACCAGCACGCGCGATATCGCCGCTGCCGCCGGCATGCACAGTGGCTCGCCCTTCTACCATTTCGAGAGCAAGAGCGCGCTGCTGTACACCATCATCAGCGACGGCATGGAGCAGGCCGCGCTCAGCCAGCAGCAGGCTTTGGCCATGTTGCCAGCCCGCTCGCCCGCGCGGGCGCAGCTGCGGGCGCTGATCCGTCACCATTTCGAGGTGCTGCTGGGTCCGCACAGCGATTTCATTCCCGTCATGCTCTATGAGTGGCGCGCGCTCGATGCGGCGCAGCGTCAGCGCATTGCGCTGGTGAAAGACGCGTACGAAGCGGAATGGATGCCGGTGCTCAAGTCACTGGCGCGCAGCGGCGCTTTGCAGGCCGAGCCAGCGGTGGCGCGTTTGTTTATTTTTGGCGCGTTGAACTGGGCCGTGCAGTGGTACGACGCCCGGGGTGGCATGACCTTGGACCAATTGACCGAGCAGGCGCTCGCCCTGTTCATCCGGGAGGACTGATGTACCGATCTGTATTTGCACCCGCGCTCTTACGCGACCAGGTGGTGGTGGTGACCGGCGGCGGCTCCGGCATCGGGCGCTGCACCGCGCATGAACTCGCACACTTGGGCTCGCATGTGGTGCTGGTGGGGCGCAAGCCAGAAAAACTGCAAGCCGTGCAAGCAGAAATTCTGCAAGACGGTGGCCAAGCCAGCTGGCAGGTGTGCGACATCCGGCAGGAAGACGCGGTGGTGGCCTTGATTCAGAACGTGCTGCGCGCGCAGGGCCGCATCGATGCGCTGGTGAACAACGCCGGTGGCCAGTACTGGACACCGCTGGAAGCGATTTCTGCCAAAGGTTGGGAGGCGGTGATCAACACCAACCTCACCGGCGGTTTTCTGATGGCCCGTGAATGCTACCGGCAATGGATGAGCGCGAACGGCGGTGCGGTGGTCAACATCGTGGCCGACATGTGGGGCTCCATGCCGGGCATGGGCCACAGCGGCGCAGCGCGCGCGGGCATGGTGAGCTTCACCGAAACCGCCGCGCTGGAGTGGGCAGCAAGTGGTGTGCGCGTGAACGCGGTGGCGCCGGGCTACATCGCCTCCAGCGGCATGGACCACTACCCGACCGAGATGGGCGATGTGCTGCGCGGCATGCGCAAGACCGTGCCGCAGGGCCGTTTTGGCAACGAGGCCGAGGTATCGGGCGCAATTGTGTTTTTGCTCAGTCCTGCTGCCAGCTTCATCACCGGCAGCACGCTGCGGGTGGACGGTGCACGCCCGCAGGGCCGCTTGGGCTGGCCCATGGGATTGCCCCTTGAGGCCGTGCAGCAGCGCGCGGCCGTCAAACCATTTGACGGCTTTCACCGCGCCAGCGTGCCCAAGGTGTTTCAAGAGAAGTGAGCGTCATGACCCCATCGAACTGGAATGCCCAGTCACCCCAAGCGGTGCAGCGCAGAGAAGCCATGCTCGCGCGCATTGCGCAACTGCGTGCGCTGGAGGCGCGTGCCAGCGAAGCGTCGGCCAAGTCGCAGCCGGTGTTTGACAAACGCGGCCAGCTCTTGCCGCGGCAACGGGTCGCGCTGCTGCTGGACCCGGGTCGCCCCTGGCTGCCGCTGGCCACGCTCGCCGGTTACCTGCAAGACGTGAAAGACCCGGACCAATCGGTGCCCGGTGGCGGCATGGTGGCGGGCATTGGTTTTGTCTCGGGTGTGCGCTGCATGGTGGTGGCCAGTGACTCGGGGATTGAAGCGGGCGCGATCCAGGCCATGGGTCTGGAAAAAATTCTGCGCGTGCAGGAGATCGCGCTGGAAAACAAATTGCCTTTCGTGCATTTGGTGGAGAGTGCCGGGGCCAACCTCATGCGCTACCGCGTAGAGGGCTTTGTGCACGGCGGTGCCTTGTTTCGCAACCTCGCACGTCTCTCCGCCGCAGGCCTGCCGGTCATCACGGTGCAACACGGCTCGGGCACGGCGGGGGGTGCTTACATGCCGGGCCTGAGCGATGTGGTGATCATGGTGCGTGGCCGCTCGCGCGCGTTTCTCGCGGGACCCCCTTTGCTCAAGGCCGCCACTGGCGAGGTGGCGACTGAAGAGGAACTGGGCGGCGCTGAGATGCACACCAGCGTGTCAGGTTTGGGCGAGTACCTGGCCGAAGACGACCGTGAGGCCATTGGCCTGGCGCGTCAGGTGCTGGCGCATCTGGACTGGCCGCGCGAAGCGGATTCTCCGGCGCGGGTCGCACCAGCCCCACGTTTCCCCGCCGACGACTTGCTGGGCTTGATGTCCGACGACTTGCGCCAGCCGGTGGACATGCGCGAGGTGATGCTGCGGCTGGCCGATGACTCCGAGGTGCTGGAATTCAAAGCCTTGTATGGTGCCGCCACCCTGTGCGCGCAGGCGCGTATCCAGGGGCACGCGGTCGGCTTCATCAGCAACAACGGACCCATCGATGTGGCTGGCGCCAACAAGGCCACGCACTTCATCCAGTGGATGTGCCAGCTCGGCCACCCGATCGTGTACCTGCAAAACACCACCGGCTATATGGTGGGCAA
>CANGMW010000055.1 GCA_947454695.1 Comamonadaceae bacterium
AAGCTGACCGAAGGCGACCGCTCTGCACGCATGCGTCGCGACGCTGGTCCGTGGAACGCTGAAAAATTCGGCCGCAAAGCAGCCAAACAATTTTTGTGGATTGTGCTTGCGCTGTGGACTGGTTTCACTTTTGTGGGCTACTTCACACCCATCCATACGCTGGCAGCCGAATTCGCCAGCTGGAACCTGGGTTCCTGGGAAATTTTCTGGACCTTTTTCTACGCGTTTGCCACCTACGGCAACGCAGGCTTCATGCGCGAGCAAGTGTGCAAGTACATGTGCCCCTATGCACGCTTTCAGAGTGCCATGTTCGACAAAGACACGCTCATCGTCACCTACGACAAAGAACGCGGCGAACCGCGTGGTGCGCGCAGCAAAAAGGCTGATCTCGCCACTCTTAATCTAGGTGCCTGCGTGGACTGCAGCCTGTGCGTGCAGGTGTGCCCTACCGGAATCGACATCCGCAACGGCCTGCAGTACGAGTGCATCGGTTGCGGTGCATGTGCCGATGTATGCGACACGGTAATGGACAAGGTGGGCTACCCGCGCGGTCTGGTGCGTTACACCACCGAACACGCTTTGCAGCAAAAGTGGACCAAGGCACAAACCATCAGTCACATCTTCAGACCACGGGTGCTGATATACACCGCGATCCTGGGCGTTGTGGTGGTGGCCATGGGCATCAGCCTGGCGCTTCGCATACCGTTCAAGGTAGACGTTGTGCGCGACCGCGGCACGCTGGCGCGCATTGCCGAGGGCGGCAAGATCGAGAACGTGTTCCGCATTCAGGTTATGAACGCAACCGAAGCAACGCAACGCTTCCACATTTCTGTAGACGGCATGCCGGACCTCAAGGTCGCCAGCGAAGAAGACGTGACCATCGAGTCTACCCAATCGCGCTGGGTACCTGTGCGCCTGCAGCTTCCGTATGAGGGTGCACAGAGCGGGTCTCACACGATTCACTTCAAGATCGAAGCACCGGACATCGGCAAAAGCGTGACGGAAAAAGCGGTTTTCATTGTTCCCCGTTAAGCAGCAAAGCACCAAGGAGACAAAAAATGACTAAAAGACTGATGTGGATTGCATGGCCCTCGTTTCTGATGGCGGCAGTCTTGGAGCTGGTGGTGTTTGCCTTTGTGGATCCGCAGGATCTGCATTGGCTGGGCGGCAATCTGGAAATCAGCAGGCAAACTGCTTACACCGCAGGGTTCTTTTTGTTCTGGAGTGTTACCGCACTGACAGGCGCCTTGACGACGCTCCTGTCCATGTCGCCGTTTGAGGTGAACCGCTGCCCTATGCCTGTCTGTGAGCGGCCTGACACCTGCAAGGTTCAGCAACGCTAACCTGCCTTCGCCGTGGGGCGCACATCAGATAGCTTGTGCCAAATCAAACAATCTGGGGATAAAGCCATGCCGGCTTTGTCCCCTTGTTATTTGTCATGCGCAAGGCGACAACAAAGCTCAGACTGGGTCTTTTCAAGGAGTCTGAGATGAAATTGCTTACCGACCTTTTTACGACCGACTATGGAATCATGAGCATCAGCGGCATTGCCTTCATGCTGTGCATGGCAGCCTTCTTCATCTGGTACTTCAACCACAAGATGGCTGAAGCGCCGCCGGCAGATTCGAAAACGAAATAGCGCCTATTTCAAAGTCTTTAGCCGGCGGTACAGCGATCGTTGGCTAATGCCCAGATGTTGCGCAAGTTCAGCTCGGCTTCCCACATGACTCTCAACGAATGCACTAAGCGCGGCGCGTTGTGCATCCTTCAGTTTGGAGGAAGCCGAGCCTGTTACTTCTTTAGCAATGTTTCGCTCTGCGAGGGTATCGATACCTGTGACTTTTGAAGCCTGAGTTCCGGTGCCGAATTGCAAGCCACGCTCCAGATCGCGAGCGCTTATTGTGTCGCCATCGCACAGTACGGCAGTACGTTCCAGCAGGTTGCGAAGCTCACGCACATTCCCCGGAAAATCTTGCTCTTTAAGCATTCGCAGTGCTGCACTGCTCAAGCGCAATGTGCGCGCAGGGTTCATTCGCTTTAGCAGCGCGTCACACAAAAGTTCAATATCCTCCCTACGTTCGCGAAGGGCCGGCAGATGGATGGGAAAGGTGCTCAACCGGTAGTAAAGGTCCTCTCTGAAGGCACCCTGCGACACCATCTGAGTCAGATTTCTATGGGTAGCCGAGATAACGCGAATATCTGCATGTCGCAACTCCGTGCTACCCACCCGGCGGTACGTTCCTGATTCGAGCAGACGCAATAATTTGACTTGAATTGCGAGTGGGATGTCGCCAACCTCATCCAGAAACAAAGTACCTCCGCCAGCAGCTTCAACCAACCCGCCGCGTGCAGTATTCGCACCGGTAAAGGCGCCGCGTTCATGCCCGAACAATTCGGACTCAAACAGATTCTCGGGCATGCTGGCACAGTCCACCACCACCAGTGGCTTGTGCGCGCGTGTACTTGCCTCGTGTACCCCTTGCGCGACCAACTCCTTACCGGTTCCGGACTCACCCAACAGAAGCACGGTGGCCATGGTCGGCGCAACTCGCGCCAACACGGCCAGCATCGACTGGAAAGCAGCTGAGCGCCCAATGAGCCCGCGCGCCGACGGCTGGCCCTGAGCGACCCGCAACGGCTCCATCTTCTCCACGTAATAGGCTTGCTTGCCTGACGCATCGGTAATCGGGGCCAGTTCGATATTGATGTACTCCTCTCCCTTAGCCGTGTGATGCAGATGCATGACACGCTCGCGGTGTCCGGATTCGCGTGCTTTGGCCAGTGGACACGATTCTCCGGCCTGGTCACACGGCACGTTGAAGTGGTGAGATACCTCGTAACAGGTACGCCCAACCACGCTTTGCGCCTGACCGAATTGCTGCCGGTAGGCGGCATTGGCAGCCAGTATCCGATACCGGGTATCAAACAGGATGTGGGGTTCGCTGAGGCCCTCCAGAAACGAAATTAGCTCCGACAGTTGCTTCATCGCGATCCTTTTCAATTACCAGTTAGTTTATGCCATTAATGGCACAAACTGCCATTTTTGGCACTTATGCCAATGCTATTGATGATCTGATGTCATTACCGAAATGTATCTAACTCTTTGAATTCATTGAACTTTTTCGCAATGTGACGCATGGCACGGTTCTTGACAGTAATTACCTGCATAAGCATCTACTGCCATGAACCTTTCCGATCGAACTTTGATTCAAAAACTAGCCTTGGTGCTGGCTCTCAAACTCGTCGTTTTGTTTGCGCTCTGGTGGTGGTTTGTGCGCGACCACGGCGTGCAGGTGGATAGCAGCGGCGTTGCCGCGCAGTTACTGCAAGCAGCACCACTTACGACACGAGGACTCAATAAATGATTTCGGAACAACTAGTAGACCTGTCCAGGCTGCAGTTCGCAGCCACTGCGCTTTACCACTTTCTCTTTGTGCCTCTCACCATCGGCATGGTGTGGATTCTGGTAATTATGGAAAGTGTTTATGTGATGACGGGCAACGTCATCTGGAAAGACATGACGCGCTTTTGGGGCAAGCTATTTGGCATTAACTTCGCGCTGGGCGTGACCACCGGTATCACGCTGGAGTTCCAATTCGGTACCAATTGGGCCTATTACTCGCATTACGTGGGTGACATCTTCGGCGCACCTCTGGCAATCGAAGGCTTGATGGCCTTCTTCCTTGAGTCGACCATGATCGGGCTGTTCTTCTTTGGATGGGACCGGCTCAGCAAAACCCAGCACTTGATGGTGACCCTGCTCATGGCGGTGGGCACCAACCTGTCTGCCCTGTGGATTCTGATAGCGAATGGCTGGATGCAAAACCCGGTGGGCGCCGAGTTCAGTTACCAAACCATGCGCATGGAAATGACAGATTTCTGGGCCGTGGTGTTTAACCCGGATGCACAGGCCAAGTTTGTGCACACAGTATCTGCCGGCTACGCGACCGGCTCCATGTTTGTCCTGTCTATATCCAGTTGGTACTTGTTAAAGAAACGGGATGTCGAATTTGCTAAACGCAGCTTTCGCGTGGCTGCCGCGTTTGGTTTGGCATCAGTATTGAGCGTAATCGTGTTGGGTGACGAATCGGGCTACACCGTGGGTGAAGCGCAGCAAACCAAGATGGCCGCACTCGAAGCCATGTGGGAAACCAAGCCTGCGCCCGCACCGCTCACCTTGGTGGCCAGCATTAATGAGACAGAGCAAAAGAACAACTGGGAGGTCGAGATACCCTGGGTGATGGGCTTGATCGGCACACGCTCCGTTAGCAAAGAAATTCCGGGCATCCATGAAATCAAGGCCAAGAACCGCGAGCGCATTGTGCGGGGTATCGTCGCGGTGAATGCACTGGAAGTCCTGCGTACGAACAGGGATGACGCCATTGCCAAACGAACTTTTGAAACGCATAAGGCTGACCTGGGCTTTGGCCTGCTGCTAAAAAAATATGTAGTCGACGTCAACACGGCGACACCTGAAATCATAGAGCGCGCGGTTAACGACACCGTGCCACGGGTGACGCCCATGTTCTGGGCCTTCCGGCTCATGGTGGGGCTTGGCTTTGCCATGCTGTTGCTATTCGGCTTGGCGTTCTGGAGCACCTTGAAATCTGCCTGTATGCAGAAGCCGTGGTTGCTTAAAGCAGCCTTATGGATGTTGCCAGCGCCCTGGCTTGCCTGCGAACTGGGTTGGTTTGTCGCGGAGTATGGCCGCCAGCCTTGGACAATTTATGGAGTGCTGCCCACGCACCTGAGCGTATCCACCCTCAGCGTGAACAGCTTGTATGGCTCACTAGCGGGCTTCATCACTTTTTACACCGTGTTGCTGGTGGTGGAGATGTTCCTGATGGTCAAGTTTGCGCGCATGGGCCCCGGCAGCCTGGGCACAGGCCGTTACGACCAAGAACCACAGATCGCATAACAGGAAACATCATGTTTGACTATTCAACTCTCAAGATCATCTGGTGGCTGCTGGTCGGCGTACTACTGGTGGGCTTTGCCATCATGGACGGCCACGATATGGGCGTGGGCACCTTACTACCTTTTGTGGGCCGCAACGATCTGGAGCGCCGCGTCGTGATCAACACTGTGGGGCCGCACTGGGATGGCAATCAGGTCTGGTTCATCACCGGCGGCGGCGCCATCTTTGCGGCTTGGCCACTTGTGTATGCCACTGCCTTCAGCGGTTTCTACTGGGCAATGCTGTTAGTTCTTTGGGCGCTTTTCTTCAGGCCTGTGGGTTTTGACTACCGCAGCAAGATTCACAACGCAAACTGGCGCAGCACATGGGATTGGGGCTTGTTTGTGGGCGGCTCTGTACCACCGCTAATTTTCGGGGTGGCGTTTGGTAATCTGTTGCAGGGCGTGCCCTTCCAGTTTGATACGTTTATGGTGTCCACCTATACCGGAACTTTCTGGCAATTACTCAACCCCTTTGCCCTGCTGGCAGGTGTTGTCAGCAGCGCCATGATCACCATGCAGGGCGGCACGTATCTCGCACACCGCACTGAGGGTGTCATTCAGGAGCGCACCATCCGCGTAGCGTCCGGCGCAGCACTGGTCATGGTGCTGGCGTTCATCAGTGCTGGCGTGTGGTTGCAAAGCCTGGATGGCTATCAAATCACGTCGGCAATAAGCCCCAACGCATTGCCCGACCCCATGACCAAAACCGTGGTCCGCGCGGCCGGTGCATGGATGGTCAACTACGGCAAGCAGCCCTTGCTGTGGGTGCTGCCCGCGCTTGGCGTGGCCGGTGCACTTCTGGCCGCACTACTGATGCGCATGCGCTTAACACTGAGTGCGTTCATTGCCTCATCGCTGGCTGTTGTAGGCGTGATCGGCACTGCCGGTGCGTCTATGTTTCCGTTCATCATGCCGTCAAGCTCTATGCCTGGCGCAAGCCTGACCGTGTGGGACAGCGTCTCTAGCCACCTTACCTTGGGCATCATGTTCTGGGCCACGATGGTTTTTATGCCGCTCATCATTTTTTACACGTCCTGGGCCTACCGCGTCATGCGCGGAAAAGTAACAGCGGCCTACATTCTGGAGCACGACCATGCAGCCTACTAACCCACCCGGACAAAACGATGAGCGTCGCAAATGGCTGCTGATGACAGGAGCCCTTGCCGGCGTAGGGGCAGCCGCCACCGCCGTGCCCTTTGTGTCCAGCTTTGCACCCAGCGAACGGGCGCGTGCCATGGGCGCCAGTGTCGAAGCAGAAACTGCGGACATTGCTGAGGGCTCCGTCAAGATGGTGGAGTGGCGTGGCAAGCCGGTCTGGATACTGCGCCGCACCCCGGAAATGCTGGCCCAACTACCCAGCTTAAATGACAAGTTGGTAGACCCCGAGTCAAAGCGCGAGCAACAGCCGATGTATGCGCAAAACATCCAGCGTTCCATCAAACCGGAGCTTCTGGTTGTCGTTGGTATTTGCACTCACTTGGGATGCTCGCCCAACGCCGTGCCCAAGGGTAGCGCCAATCCCAGCGTGGGTGCTGACTGGCCGGGCGGATTCTTTTGTCCATGCCACGGCTCGACCTTTGACCTGGCAGGCCGGGTCTACAAAAACAAGCCGGCACCCTCCAATCTGGAAGTGCCCCCGCACAAATACCTCACCGCCGGCAAGTTGCTAATTGGTGAAGACGATGCAGCCTGAGTGCTGAGATAGGAAACAACATGTGGTACTTCGCCTGGATTCTTGGTGTCGGCTTTGCCGTGCTGCTGGCTATATTGAATGCGATGTGGGGTGAAAACGAAGAAGCGCGCGCGCTTGCGCGCAAACAGGATCATTCCTGATGGCTGCCAACACGGCAATCACGCGGGCGCTTCCTGCAACCACTGCGATACATTTGCCAAGCCTGCTGCTGGCACTTGCCATCATGTTGGGTGGCACTGTTTATCCCTACATTTTTACCCGCTCAGGTGGGCGTGTTGACCACGCGCTTGCAACGGCGCTTTTTTGGTCGATGAGCGCGGGCTTGGTGCGCGGCGTCGGCTTTGTACCAAGGGCGCTTTGGTGGCGGGTTCTTTTTTCCGGTTGGTCATGCTTTGCTGGTTTGGCACTCGCGGCGTGGTTGCGATTTAGCTAACGCAAGCCGAATCGGCTTCTACCTTTGGGTACTTCAAGTTGCCCAATGTTGCTATGTAAATAGTCAATCAAGTGCGGCGGAATCGAGCAATAAGTGTAGTGATACGGTCTATGCGACAAGCACGCTGGCATTTTTACCGTAAAGAAACGTGAAGTAGGTAATCCGTATATCTGTCACTGCCGTTGCACGCTCAAGACACCCAGTTTCCCCAACTACGTTAGGAGCTATTCAAATGAAATCTCTCAACATCTTGCTTGCAACCATATTGGCGACCACTTCACTGGCTACTTTTGCGCAAACTCCCCCAGCGACCGCGCCTTCAACCAAAACCCAAAACCCGACCGTACTGGCTGATAAGGCGGCCATACAAACTGATAAAGCTGCGATGAAGGCTGACAAGGAAAAATTGCGTGCTGACAAGGCAGCCAAGGCGCCTAAAGCAACCATTCAGGCCGATAAGACCGCCGTTGACACCGACAAGGCTAAAGTGCACGCAGACAAGGAAAAGTTGCACAAAGACAAAAAGAAGAGCTGATTGATCATTCTCTGAACACCTCGCAGAGGCTACCCCCGTTACAGTCTCTAATTGGGTATTCGGTTTGAATAAGCCCTGCCAACAAAGGCAATACCTAGAGCGATCAAGATCAACCCTGTGGCTACTGCAAAGGTGAGCCGCATGCCAGAAGCTACTGAGTTTTGTGTTGCCGTCAAAAGATTTGCCGTAGAGGCGCCCATCGCGAAAACGGCGCCCATCATTGATGCACCGGTGATGAGCCCGAGATTGCGCGACAGGTTCAGCAAGCCCGATATGACACCCCGCTGCTCCGGCCGGATATTGGTCATGACCGCGGTGTTGTTGGCGGCCTGGAACAATGCATAGCTGCCGGTAATTACTACAAGCGGAGCGATATAGCCCGCAATACCAAAACCAGTCGGAAGCAGAGCCATTGAGGAAGCGCCGACAGCCATTCCAATCAGTCCGGCAACGCCCACGCGAGATGCACCCAATCTGTCCACAAAACGACCTGCAGGCGCACCCGTGAGTGCGGCAACGACGGGGCCTGACGACATGACGAGGCCGACATGTGCCGGGTCCAATCCAAGTGCACCGGAGAGATAAAAGGGGCCGACCACCAATGTCGCCATCACCACCGTAGTCACCAGAGCGCTCATTGCGAAGCCTGCGCTCAGCACCGGATTCTTGAACGTGTCCATGCGGATCAGCGGCGCCTCAGTCCGCGACTCAGCGAGAACGAACAACGCAAGGCCGAGGAGAGCAACCAGCAGCAACGCAAGGTTGATCTGACCGAAACTGCCACGCCCGATCGTCATAGCAAGGGCATAGGCTGCCAGTGTCACCACGAGCAACATCGTGCCCAACACATCAAACATTGTTCGAGCGGACTTGGCAACTTTCTGATCTTTGGGCAGGTACTGTTGGGCGAGCAAAAGCATCAATATTCCCAAAGGCAAATTGATAAGGAACAGTGCTTGCCAACCAAAGCCAGCAATCAAGAAACCACCCAGCGTGGGGCCGAGTGCGGTTCCAACGGCTGACATTGAGCCAAGCAACCCCATGGCACTACCAGTCTTCTCCTCGGGGACAGTCTCTCCTACCATTGCCATGGTGAGAACCATCATGACTGCCGCACCTAAACCCTGAATCCCCCGCGCGGAAATCAACAGCCACAGCGACGGTGCGATTCCGCTCAAGGTGGAAGCAATCGTAAAAAGGGTTATTCCGATCAGCATCAAACGCTTTCGACCGATAACGTCACCCAGCCGCCCTACGCTAACGATCAGTGTTGTGATGGCAAGCAGATAGGCAAGTACCACCCACTGAACTTGTTGAAAAGATGCGTTGAAAGCATGGGCCAAGCTTGGAAGGCCGACGTTGGCAATGCTGGTGCCTAAGGACGACATCAGCATGGACAGCGACAAGCTTACAAGCGCCCAGCGAACAGGCAGCGTTTCTTGCTTGCTGTCGACTATGTGGTCTGGTTTTTCAATGGTTGACTTCACCTGAATTCCTTCGTTTTTGCCCGCGAGTTGGCGATGGATGAAGCGTAGGTATTGGGGAGCTATTGCGGAAGACGCGCCATTTGCAATTTATTTGTGTGTTCAACGCCATACATGGCTTGAATTGCGCTATGGTGAATTCATGTCCACACCCGACCTCAACCTGCTCGTGACCCTGGATGTACTACTCTCAGAATGCAACGTGACCCGTGCCGCCAAGCGATTGCACCTGAGCCCATCCGCGATGAGCCGTGCACTGGCAAGACTGCGGGACACAACGGGAGATCCACTGCTGGTGAGAGCAGGACGAGGTCTTGTCCCCACGCCCAGAGCGCTTGAACTTCGTGCGAGGGTCAGTCAACTAGTGCAAGATACCCAATCGGTGCTGAGCCCTGCAGAAGTACCTGACATGCGCCATGTAGTCCGCACGTTCACGTTGCGAACCAGCGAAGGTTTTGCAGAGAATTTCGGACCAACTCTTATTGCGCGAACGAGCTTAGAAGCTCCAGGTGTGCGATTGCGATTTGTGCAAAAGCTGGACAAAGACAGCACGCAACTGCGCGAAGGAGCCGTTGACCTGGAAACCGGTGTGGTTGCAAACGTGATTGGACCGGAAGTGAGAGCACAGTCGTTGTTCCGAGACCGCTTTGTTGGCGTCGTAAGAAAGGGGCACCCACTTAGCAAAGGCAAGATCACTTCTGCAAAGTATGCGGCCTGCAAGCATATTGGAATCTCGCGCCAGGGGCTTGAAATGGGGCCCATTGATGAAGCAATGGGCGCCCTTGGTCTTGAACGCAGGATTACCACCATCGTCGGAGGATTCTCAACTGCAGTGGCCTTGGCTCGCGCCTCTGATTTAGTCGCAAGCGTTCCAGAACGCCATACAGGCAATTTGCGCGCTGGAATGCACACATTTACGCTTCCGTTTGTCACACCAAAGTTCACGGTGTCGCTGCTTTGGCATCCCAGGTTTCAGGCTGATCCGGTGCATCGATGGCTTCGTAAAATTGTGGTGAAAGCTTGCTGCTAAAGTGCACAAGCCAGAAAGTGCTCGGCTAACGCGAGCGGAAAAAAGTCCCCCTTTTCAATGAACACTTTAATGTTGAACGCAGACCTGTCTCAGCGCTGTGTTGTTGATGGCAATGCTTTAGATTGGCAGACCTCACCGTCGCCCTTGGTACACCGTAAACTTTTGGAGCGAAATGGTGGTGAGGTGGCCCGCGCTACCTCCATCGTGCGATACGACGCGGGTGCGAAGTTCAATTTGCATGAGCACGGGCTTGGAGAAGAAATTCTGGTGCTCGATGGAACTTTGAGCGACGAGTTTGGAGACTACGGGCCCGGCACTTATTTGAAGAACCCTCCAGGTTCGAGCCATGCCCCTTTCTCTGAGAACGGCTGCACCTTGTTTGTGAAGCTGCGGCATCTTGCGCCAGACGACAGCGAACGGGTTGTTGTACATACCCGTCAATCGCCCTGGTTCCGTGGGATGGTGGATGGGTTAACTGTCATGCCACTGTCTGAATTCGGAACGAGCCATACCGCAATGGTGCGATGGGCGCCGGGGACTTTTTTCAATCCTCACCGGCACTATGGTGGTGAGGAAATTTACGTAGTCGAAGGCGTCTTTTCCGATGAGCATGGAAGCTACGGTCAAGGAAGCTGGATTCGGAGTCCCCATCTAAGCCAGCATAAGCCTTTCAGTGTTGAGGGTTGTTTAATCTTGGTTAAGACAGGTCATCTTCTCGACTGATGCTTTATCCGCTCTTCTTTACACAAACTCATAAATAAGTCCGTTGTTAGATCTTGGGTGTTTAAGAGTTTTGTGAAATTAGGGTTTAGGTTCGGGCTTGAAGCCAACAATCATGCCAATATGCATCAACCTACCCCAATTGAAGTATGACGGCCTGCATCTTAATCAAGCGTGAGGGGCTCAATGCCTTGGACGTGAAGCCTTTTGCCGAGGCGCCCAAACGCATACGTTTATGACCGGCACAAGTTACTTTGCATTCCTGCGTTTCCGGACGGCTGACTAAGCGCCCGCGATGGGCATCAAATCATCGAGTTTGAGGACGCCCAGGGCAATGTTGCCATTTAATGGCCAGCACCCCCACAAAGCGGACATCTACAGACGTCAAGAGTTGGCCCAATCAGGTCAAAGCAGTATTCGAAAAGCATTAAATTTCCCGGCGATCATCGAAAGTTGCCTTAAATAGCGAGTTTAGTTCTCGATTGGCCAAAGGGTGCCCGTGACAATGGCTGAACGAGTGCTTCAATAGTGCTACATCAAAAAATTAAAAAATCTCAAGGTATTGATTTAATTGAGAATTTTTATATTTGTCGATCCAATCCATCATGGGGGCGACGGACAG
>CANGMW010000056.1 GCA_947454695.1 Comamonadaceae bacterium
GCCGAACATCGAGTAGTACACGTAGAACGGCACCATGATGCGGTTGCTGGTGCTGTAGCTGGTGGCCGCCGCAATCCAGCTGCTCATGCCGCCGGCCTCGTTGATGCCTTCCTGCAGGATCTGGCCCTTGGTGTCTTCCTTGTAGTACATGACCTGGTCTTTGTCGACCGGGGTGTACTGCTGGCCAGCTGGGTTGTAGATACCGACCTGACGGAACAAGCCTTCCATGCCGAAGGTGCGGGCTTCGTCCACCAGGATGGGTACGACACGTGGGCCCAAGGCCTGGTCGCGCAGCAACTGAGTCAAAAAGCGCACATAGGCTTGGGTAGTTGAAATTTCCCGGCCTTCTGGCGTGGGTTCGATCACGCTTTTGAAGGTGTCAAGCGACGGCACAGTGAAGCTCTCATCGGCTTTGGTGCGGCGGTGCGGCAGGTAGCCTCCGAGCGCCTTGCGCCGCTCGTGCAGGTATTTGATTTCCGGGGTGTCGTCGGCTGGTTTGTAAAACGGAATGTTGGGCAGCTCGCTATCGGGCACCGGAATGTTGAAGCGATCGCGAAAGGCCTTGATGTCCTCATCGGTGAGCTTCTTGGTCTGGTGCACATTGTTCTTGCCCTCGCCCGCCTTGCCCATGCCAAAGCCCTTGATGGTCTTGATCAGCAAGACGGTTGGCTGGCCCTTGTGGTGGACGGCCTTGTGGAATGCGGCGTAGACCTTCTTGGAGTCGTGGCCACCGCGACGCAAATCGAAAATTTCCTCGTCCGACATCTTGGACACCATCTCCAGCGTGCGGGGGTCCTTGCCGAAAAAGTGCTTGCGCACGTAAGCGCCATCATTGGCTTTCATGGCCTGGTAGTCACCGTCCAGGGTGTCCATCATCAGCTTCTTGAGGGCGCCTTCCTTGTCACGAGCCAGAAGCGCGTCCCACCCGGAGCCCCACAACAGCTTGATGACGTTCCAGCCCGCGCCACGGAACTCGCCTTCGAGCTCCTGCACGATCTTGCCGTTGCCACGCACCGGGCCGTCTAAGCGTTGCAGGTTG
The DNA here is from genome assembly GCA_947454695.1 of Comamonadaceae bacterium. Classification (GTDB taxonomy): domain Bacteria; phylum Pseudomonadota; class Gammaproteobacteria; order Burkholderiales; family Burkholderiaceae_C; genus CANGMW01. Next base: position 1,040 of record CANGMW010000056.1, read on the forward strand.
CAGTTGATCACGAAGATCAGGTTGTCCAGCCCTTCACGTGCGGCCAGACCGATAGCGCCCAGGCTTTCCACCTCGTCCATTTCACCGTCACCGCAGAACACCCACACCTTGCGGTTTTCGGTATTCGCAATGCCGCGGGCATGCAGGTACTTGAGGAAACGGGCCTGGTAAATGGCCATCAACGGGCCCAGGCCCATGGACACGGTCGGGAATTGCCAGAATTCGGGCATGAGTTTGGGATGCGGGTAGCTCGACAAACCTTTGCCGTCCACTTCCTGGCGGAAGTTGAGCAATTGCTCTTCGGTCAGGCGACCTTCCAAATAGGCTCGGGCATAAACGCCGGGCGACACATGGCCCTGGATGTAGAGGCAGTCGCCGCCGTGCTCTTTTCCTGGTTCAGCGCTCTCGGCATGCCAGAAGTGGTTGAAGCCGGCACCAAACAGGCTGGCCAGAGAAGCAAACGAGCCGATATGGCCGCCCAAGTCACCGCCGTCAGCAGGGTTGTGGCGATTGGCCTTCACGACCATGGCCATGGCATTCCAGCGCATATAAGCGCGCAGGCGTTCCTCAATTTCAAGATTGCCAGGGGCTCGCTCTTCTTGATCCGGCTCAATCGTGTTCACATACCCGGTGGTCGCCGAAAACGGCATGTCAATGCTGTGCTCACGCGCATGTTCCAGGAGTTGTTCGAGCAGGAAATGCGCACGCTGCGGTCCTTCACGCTCAATCACTGCGGACAGCGCGGCCATCCATTCACGCGTTTCCTGACTGTCTTCGTCTTTGGCAGTCGAGCCAAACAGATTTTCGGGCAGAGCTGACATGCGAGTCTCCTGTTATGTGTTGCATCATTATTTAAGTGAAACGGAGTTTCTCATATTTTTTTAACAATTTCAAATCATGCTTTTTCATTTCATATTATGAATGTCTATTGTTGTCCATGCCCCCTCTCCCCGAGGGCCCACTACACTTACAGCGTATGAATTTGTTGAACTATTTGCGAGCACCAAAGCACCCGACGCCTCGACCAACCAGCCGCTTTAAAAGCTGGTGGCGGCGTCAGACGCCTTATCGTCAGGACCGCTTTGCCATGCTTGCTCCCCTGGCGGCGGTACTTTTATTTTTAGCGGCCATCGTGGCCGCCTTCGGGTATCTGAGACTGGAGGAGATTGAACGGGAACAAGAGGCGGTTCGGCGCGATGTGGAGTACGCGCAACAACGACTGCGTCTGCACTTGGTGGAACATCAAGAACAACTCGCTCGCTTGGCTCAGGAAATATCTGCCAGAGACATCCTGCCGGAGCAATTCCGCGAGCGTGCGCAAAACACGATTGCCCAATATTTGGATCTTCAAAGCCTGGTGTGGATCGGCCCCAGAAAAACCATTGTGTCCAGCTACGCCAGCCCAAGCCAATCGGTCAGCCTGAGGACTGGACAAATCCGGCATGTGGGTGTTGCCAGCAGGCCCAAAGAAATTGAGTCGATTTACGCCCTGGCACACGACATTCAACAACCGGCCTATCTTCAGCGCAACGCCCCTGATGGCATGCCCATGTTGCAGTTGCTGATTCCGGTCTACTGGCGTTCCGAGTTCAACGGCGTGTTGCTGGCCGAGTATTCAGTGGACAGTCTGTACCGCTACAGCCTGCCCTCCGAAGTGCTGGCACGGTATGCGGTGTCCCTGTTGGACTCCAATGGTGTGGTGTTGGCTGGCACCAGCATCCCCAAACGAAGCACGGTGCAGTGGCTCCCGTGGACTACCCAAGCCAATGAATTTGAAGCCCCCGTCTCCCCGGTTGGCAACGAACTGGTGATCCGCGCGCAAGCCTACAGCACGTCTTTGGGCGTGATTGGAAGCGGCTTGTTCTGGTTGGTATGCGCCTTAAGTGTCATGACCGCTTGGATGTTGATCGGCAACTGGCGCCATACACGCCGGCGCATGCAGGCGCAGCAAGCCCTGATCTCAGAAACCAATTTCCGCCGCGCCATGGAAAACTCCATGCCCACCGGTATGCGGGCTCTGGACCTGCAAGGACGTATCACTTATGTGAACGCTGCGTTTTGCAAAATGACCGGGTGGAGTGAGAGCGAGTTGGTGGGCCGCACCGCGCCCTTCCCTTACTGGCCCGATGAAGACAAAGAAATTTTGCGGCAGCGCCTTGATGAAGAGTTGAATGGACAGGTGGCGGCCAGCGGTTTGCAGATGCGCGTCAAGCGAAAAAATGGATCCATCTTCGATGCGCGCATCTACATTTCCCCGTTGATTGATGCGGTAGGCAAGCAAACCGGTTGGATGACCTCCATCACCGACATCACCGAGCCCAACCGGGTTCGCGAACAACTCACGGCCTCTTATGAGCGATTCACCACCGTCTTGGAGTCGCTGGACGCCTCGGTGGCGGTGGCGCCCATCGGCTCCGACGAGCTCCTTTTTGCCAACAAAATGTACCGGCAGTGGTTCAGCGAAAAAACCAACGGCCTGGTGCAGTTGGCCTCCCAGGTCGTGATGCCCGCGCAAACCCATCGGGATGATGCTGGTGACAATGTAGACGCCTTGATGGGCATGCCCACCAGCAACCTTCCCGACATTGAGACCGAGCGTGCTGAAATCTTTGTCGAAGAACTGGGTAAGTGGTTAGAGGTGAGAACGCGTTACCTCACCTGGGTGGACGGTCGACTGGCCCAGATGGTGATTGCCACCGACATCACCGCACGCCGATTAGCTGAGGAGCAATCGGCCGCTCAAACCGAGCGCGCTCAAACGGCCAGCCGGCTCATCACCATGGGGGAAATGGCCTCCAGCGTGGCGCATGAGTTGAACCAACCGTTGACCGCCATCACCAATTACTGCAATGGCATGGTCTCGCGGATCCACAGCAAACAAATGACTGAGCCTGACTTGCTGGCGGCCTTGGAGAAAACCGGTCGTCAAGCGCAACGGGCAGGACAAATCATCCAGCGCATCCGTGCTTTTGTGAAACGCAGCGAGCCTAACTGGGTCCTGTCGGATGTGGCGGTCATGGTAGACGAGGCCTTGGAGTTGGTGGAGGCCGACATGCGCCGCGCCAACGTGCGCCTGCGTCATCAGGTGGCTCGCAACCTGCCCCCCATCCAAGTTGACCCCATTTTGATCGAGCAAGTCCTGGTTAATTTGCTCAAAAATGCGGCTGAGTCGATCGCTCAGGCCAACCGCCCGCCAGAGCGCCGGTCGGTGGACATGTGGGTCCACGCGGCTGAGGTAGAGGGCAAACCTGTGGTTGAATTTTCAGTTCGCGATACAGGCAGAGGCATTGCGCCTGAAGCCATGGAACGCCTCTACGAAGCGTTCTTCACCACCAAGCCCGAAGGCATGGGCATCGGCCTGAGTTTGTGCCGTTCCATCGTGGAGTCCCACCAGGGCAGGATGCGCGCCGAGAACCTCTACAATGGCACCGAAGTGGCAGGCTGCTGTTTTGCATTTTGGATTCCCCTGCCAGTAACCGCTTCAATGGGCACGCCCCTACCCAGCAACCAGACAGGATCTCAGGTTTAAGCATGAGTTTGATTCCCAAAAAAGGTACCGTTTACGTGGTGGACGACGACGAGGCCGTCCGCGATTCCCTGCAATGGTTGCTCGAGGGCAAAGATTACCTGGTGCGGTGTTTTGACTCCGCCGAAACCTTTCTCAGCCGCTACGATCCCCGCGAAGTCGCCTGCCTGATCGTGGACATCCGCATGGGTGGCATGACCGGCCTGGAGCTGCAAAACCGCTTGATCGAAGTGAACTCCCCGCTGCCCATTGTGTTCATCACCGGTCACGGCGATGTGCCCATGGCCGTGGACACCATGAAAAAAGGGGCCATGGATTTCATCCAAAAGCCGTTCAAGGAAGATCAATTGGTAGGTTTGGTCGAGCGCATGCTTGAACATGCCCGTCAGACCTTCAGCGGCCACCAGCAAGCCGCCAGCCGGGACGCTTTGCTGTCCAAACTGACCGTGCGCGAAAGCCAAGTCTTGGAACGCATTGTGGCCGGGCGCTTGAACAAGCAAATTGCAGACGACTTGGGCATCAGCATCAAAACCGTGGAGGCGCACCGCGCCAACATCATGGAAAAGCTCAATGCCAACACCGTGGCCGATTTACTCAAAATTGCTTTGGGACCCACTTCTGCCAAAGTCTAAATTCCACCGTTCAAACCTCAATCGCCCGCCTCTGACTGCGGGCGTTTTTAATTCAGAAAGTGCAGCATGACCTCCCCTCACACCGCCCAACTGATCGACGGCAACGCCTTGTCCAAGCAACTCCGTGCCGATGTCGCCACCCGGGCAGCCGCCTTGCGCGCCCGCGGCGTGATGCCTGGCCTTGCCGTGATCCTGGTGGGGGAGAACCCGGCTTCTCAGGTCTATGTTCGCAACAAGGTCAAAGCCTGTGAGGACAGTGGACTGCACTCCGTTTTAGAAAAGCACGCAGCCAGTTTGAGCGAGGCCGACTTGCTCCAGCGCATCGAAGCCTTGAACCGGGACCCCAGTATTCATGGCATTCTGGTGCAGTTGCCCCTGCCGGCCCACATTGATGCGCATAAAGTCATTGAAGCCATCTCGCCGGACAAGGACGTGGACGGCTTTCATGTCGCCAGCGCCGGCGCCCTGATGGTGGGCCAGCCCGGTTTTTGGCCCTGCACGCCGTTTGGCTGTATGAAGATGCTGGAGTCGATTCACTATGACCTCAAAGGCAAACATGCGGTGGTGATCGGGCGCTCCAACATCGTGGGCAAGCCCATGGCCTTGATGCTGCTGCAGCAAAACGCCACCGTCACCATCTGCCACAGCGCCACGCCCGACCTCAAAGCCATGACGCTGCAAGCCGATGTGATCGTGGCCGCCGTGGGCAAGCGCAATGTGCTGACCGCCGACATGGTCAAACCGGGCGCGGTGGTCATTGATGTGGGCATGAACCGCAACGACGAAGACAAGCTCTGCGGCGATGTGGACTTTGAAGGCGTGCGCCAAGTGGCCGGCTGGATCACCCCGGTGCCCGGTGGTGTAGGCCCCATGACCATCACCATGCTGCTGGTCAACACGCTGCAGGCGGCTGAACGCGCTGCGTCAAACTCCGGGCGTTGAGCGTCTTGCCCGGTCTGTCAGCACGTCTACCCAACGAAATCACACCCCACTATTGCCCCGACGCGCTTGAAAGCGCCTGACCCGTCACCACATCCAAGCCATGAACAACCCGCTGCTCGATTTCTCTGACCTGCCCCTGTTTGACCAGATAGCGCCCCACCATGTGGCCCCAGCGCTGGATGAATTGCTGGCACACGCGAACGCCGCCTTGCAAACCGTCACCGCGGCTGACTTTCCCGCCGACTGGCTCGCCATCGGGCGGGTGCTGGATGTCAGCACCGAAAAACTGGGCCGCGCCTGGGGCGCCGTGAGCCACCTCAACAGCGTGGCCGACACACCGGAGCTGCGCGCCGCCTACAACGCCGCCCTGCCCCGGGTCACCGAGTTCTGGACCCGACTGGGTTCGGACGAACGGCTGTTTGCCAAATACAAAGCAATTGACCCGGCAGCGCTGAATGCAGAACAGCGACAAGCACATCACCTGGCCTTGCGCAACTTCTTGCTCGGCGGCGCTGACCTTCAAGGCGCTGCTAAAGAACGTTACGCCCAGATCCAGGAACGCCAAGCCGAGCTGAGCCAGAAATTCAGCGAAAACGCCTTGGACGCCACCGATGCTTTTGCTTACTATGCCACGGCGCAAGAACTCGAAGGTGTGCCTGACGATGTACAGCAAGCTGCACGCGAAGCCGCGCAACAAGAAGGCAAAGAAGGCTTCAAGCTCACCCTCAAAATGCCTTGCTACCTGCCGGTGATGCAATTTGCCCAAAGCAGTGTTTTGCGTCAAACCCTTTACCGCGCCTACGTGACACGCGCCTCTGACCAAGCCGCGCCCGATGGCGCCCAGTTTGACAACAGCGAGCTGATTCAAGAGATCCTCGCCTTGCGTCAGGAAGAATCTCAGTTGCTGGGCTACAAAAACTTTGCTGAAGTTTCTGTGGTTCCCAAAATGGCAGACAACCCACAGCAAGTCGTGGCGTTCCTGCGCGACCTCGCTCAAAAAGCGCGCCCCTACGCGCAGCAGGATGTGGCCGAGTTACGCGCGTTTGCCGCCGAGCACCTGAATCTGGCCGACCCGCAGGCCTGGGACTGGCCCTACATTTCTGAAAAGCTCAAGGAGACTCGCTACGCTTTCAGCGAACAAGAGGTCAAGCAATACTTCACCGCCCCGCGGGTGCTGGCGGGCTTGTTCAAAATCATTGAAACCTTGTTTGAAGTCAGTATTCGACTTGACCATGCACCGGTCTGGCACCCCGCCGTGTCGTTCTACCGTATTGAGCGCGAGGGCCAGCTGATTGGTCAGTTCTACCTGGACCAACCGGCCCGAACCGGTAAGCGTGGCGGCGCCTGGATGGATGGCGTGCGCGACCGTTGGTTGCGTCCCGACAGCGGCGCACTGCAAACGCCGGTCGCGCACTTGGTGTGCAATTTCGCGCAAGGCGTGGGGGACCAGCCGGCGCTGCTGACCCACGACGACGTGATCACCCTCTTCCATGAGTTCGGTCATGGCCTGCACCATATGCTCACCCAGGTCAATGAGCGTGATGTCTCCGGCATCAACGGGGTGGAATGGGATGCGGTGGAATTGCCCAGCCAGTTCATGGAAAACTTCTGCTGGGAATGGGAAGTGCTGCGCCACATGACGGCGCATGTGCAGACCCAGGCGCCTTTGCCGCGCGAGCTGTTCGACAAGATGACCGCCGCCAAGAATTTCCAGAGTGGCATGCAAACCTTGCGTCAAATCGAGTTTGCGCTGTTTGACATGCTGCTGCACGCGGAACACGACCCGGCCCAGGACTTCATGCCCTTACTCAACCTGGTGCGTGCAGAAGTGGCCGTCCTGCAGCCGCCTGTCTGGAGTCGAACCGCACACACCTTCAGCCACATCTTTGCCGGTGGTTATGCCGCGGGCTATTACAGCTACAAATGGGCCGAATTGCTGAGTGCCGATGTCTATGCCGCCTTCGAAGAAACAGTTGGTAAAGACGGCCTGCCCAATTCGCAAACCGGTAGACAATACCGGCAAGCCATTTTGGAAGTGGGTGGCAGCCGTCCCGCCATGGAGTCCTTCAAAGCATTTCGCGGCAGGGAACCCCGTTTGGATGCTCTGCTGCGCCACCAAGGAATGGCTAACTGATCTGGAACACACCATGAACCTGGGCTGGCCTCAACGCACCGTCTGCAATCTGACCATCAGCATCTTGTTGGTGCTGGTGGGATCGGCCAGCCATGCGCAAGCTGTCTACCGAAGTGTTACTCCGGATGGCAAAGTGATTTACACCGATCAACCGGCCGCCGAGCTTAAACCGGCCCCCCGCGTCCCAGCTGGGCGATCAGCTGCTGTCAATCCCGGCGACACCAACGCCCTGCCTTTTGAATTACGTCAGGCGGTGAGCCGCTTCCCGGTGACCCTCTATACAAGCGACAACTGCGAGCCCTGCACCGCCGGACGTCAACTTTTACAGGCCCGTGGCATTCCGTTTCAGGAACGCACCATCCAGAGCCCCGAAGACGCGCAAGCCCTTAAACGCCTGAGCGGCGCCAGCAGCTTGCCGCTGCTCACCATAGGCAAGCAACAACTCAAAGGGTTTTCAAGCCAGGAGTGGACTCAGTATTTGGACGCGGCAGCTTACCCAGCAAGCTCACAACTTCCCAAAAATTACAGGTCGCCTGAGCCCAGCCCGCTGGCGCCCGCAAGCAGCACCCTGCCCAGCGCATCTGCAGCCACGGGCCAGCCTTCGCCCGCGTTCAACATGCCCCCGCCCGCGAGCCCACAGCCGGTCACCGCGGACAACCCCGCTGGCATTCGCTTTTAAAAATTAAGCGTCTTCACGCCGCTGGACGTTCCCAGCAAACAAACCTGCGCCCGCTGATGGGCAAACACCCCCACGGTCACCACGCCGGGCCACTGATTGACTTCGGTCTCGAATGCCAACGCGTCCGTGATCTGCAATCCCGACACGTCCAGAATTTGCTGTCCGTTGTCAGTCAACAGCGGCGCATCGCCTTTCATACGAACTGTGGCGATGCCGCCTTGCAAAGCGAATTGACGCACCAATCGTTGCACCGCCATGGGAATCACTTCCACCGGGACTGGGAACTTGCCCAAAGTCTGAACCAGTTTGGATTCATCGGCGATGCACACAAAACGGCAGGACTGCGCTGCCACAATTTTCTCGCGCGTCAAGGCAGCGCCCCCGCCTTTGATCATGTGGCCGTGGTGGTCAACTTCATCCGCACCGTCGATGTAGACCGACAACTCGCCCACCGCATTGGCATCGAACACCGCAATGCCCAAAGCCTTGAGCCGCTGCGTGCTGGCCTCAGAGCTGGAGACCGCGCCCTTGATCTGCGTGCGCATGCTGGCCAGCGCATCAATGAACTTGTTCACGGTCGAGCCGGTCCCCACCCCCACGAGCTCCCCGGGCACCACATAGGCCAAGGCGGCTTGACCCACCTGCGTTTTGAGTTCGTCTTGTGTCAACATGGGCATCCGATCTGTTGGTCTGGTGATCTGGGAAAATCAAAGCAATTTCAGGAATTATCCAATGTCTCTCATCCCCTACGCACTGACCCGACCCTTTTTGTTCAGCCTTGATCCCGAAAAAGCGCACGACCTGACCCTGGCTATGCTGGCGCGCACGCAAAACACACCGCTGGACTGCGCTTATGCGCGCAAGCGCGTGGAGGACCCTATGACTCTGGCCGGCCTGAGATTTCCCAACCGGGTGGGCATGGCGGCCGGTCTGGACAAAAACGCGCGCTGCATCGACGGCCTGAGCGCGATGGGTTTTGGCTTTGTAGAGGTGGGCACCGTCACGCCACTGCCGCAGCCCGGCAACCCCCAACCCCGGATGTTCCGTCTACCCGCTGCCCAAGCCCTGATCAACCGCCTGGGCTTTAACAATGAGGGTTTGCAAGCCTTTGTGGCCAATGTCCAGCGCGCCCGATTCAGGCACAAAGCCAAGGGCCTGCCCATGCTGCTGGGACTGAACATCGGCAAGAACGCCGCGACCCCCATTGAAAAGGCCACTGAGGATTACCTGATCGGACTCTCGGGCGTGTACCCGCATGCGGACTACGTCACGATCAACATCTCAAGTCCGAACACCAAAAATTTGCGCAGCTTGCAAAGCGACGAGGCCCTGGACGCCTTGCTTGCAGCCATAGCACAGCGACGTGATCAACTGTCGCAAACCCACAGCAAACGCGTGCCCATCTTCGTGAAAATCGCGCCGGATCTGGATGACGCTCAAATCGGCGTGATTGCAGCCACCTTGCGTCGCCATCACATGGATGGCGTCATCGCCACCAACACCACCCTGAGCCGCGACGCAGTGAGCGGGCTAGCCCACGCCGAAGAGGCCGGGGGCTTGTCTGGCTCGCCCGTACTGGCCAAGAGCAATGCGGTCATCCGGCAACTCCGCCAGGCTTTGGGGGCGGACTTTCCCATCATTGGTGTGGGCGGCGTCATGAGTGCCCAAGACGCGGTGAGCAAAATCGAAGCCGGGGCGGATGTGGTGCAGATCTACACCGGGCTGATTTACCAAGGTCCCGCCTTGGTGGAAGCCTCGGCTCAGGCCATCCAGGCGCGCTTTAGCGCCACCTTGCGCTGAACAACTCAGACCAGGTTATCCGGATTGAGCAGCTGGGCGACATGCTCGCCAATGGCCAGGCAACTGGTCAGGCCGGGCGATTCAATGCCCAGTAAATTGACCAGCCCTGGCACGCCATGTTCCAGCGGGCCTTGAATCAAAAAATCACGGGACGGTTCGTCCGGTCCCTGAATTTTGGGGCGAATACCGGCGTACCCCGCTTGCAGGGCCCCATCGGGCAGGCCCGGCCAATATTTGCGAACCTGGTCATAAAACGCATCCCCGCGGCGGGGATCCACCACCAGATCATCGGCAGACGCCACCCACTGCACATCGGGGCCGAATTTGGCTTGACCACCGAGGTCAATGGTGAGGTGCACGCCCAGGCCCGCCGCTTCGGGCACCGGATAGATCAGTCGGGAAAAAGGTGAGCGGGTGTTCAAAGTGAAGTAGTTGCCCTTGGCAAAAAAACCTTGCGGCACGAAGTCCTGGTCAAGGCCATGAATGCGCCCAGCCAGCTCGGGCGCATGCAGACCAGCCGCATTCACCACCGTTTGACAC
>CANGMW010000057.1 GCA_947454695.1 Comamonadaceae bacterium
CAGCGCATCTCGATTTTCAAATTCATGATGATTACAAAAAAGAAATTCACCGGCTTTACCCTGGTCGAACTCATGATCACCGTGGCGATCGTCGGTATTTTGGCTGCCATCGCCGTGCCTTCTTACCTCAAGTTTGTTGCCCGAAGCAACCGGGCTGCAGCGCAAGCGCAGCTGTTGCAGGCAGCACAATATATGCAGCGTTTTTATGCTGCTAACGACAGCTACCTCACCGACAGATCAGGCAATAAAACAGTCGATCAGGTGATGCCCGCATCACTTCAAAGCGCCCCGCAAGGCGGCGCCGTAACGCTCTACCAACTCGACTGGGTCAACTATGCGCCCACCCAATCCACCTTCACCCTGGCCATGGTGCCCGTCGCTGGCCAATCCATGGCCAATGACCCGTGTGGCAGCTTTACTATTACCCAAACCAACCTCAAAGGCGTGACGGGCAGCTGGACCGTTGCACAATGCTGGCGGTAACCACGACAATTAATCATCATGATGAACATCGCCCTGCAGCTTGCCGCGCAGGCTCTTTACTTAAGCGCTCCCAACCCGAGGGTGGGCTGCGTGATTGTGGCTGCGGATGGCCGCGTCCTGGGCCGGGGTCATACCCAACGCGTCGGGGGTCCGCATGCCGAAGTGATGGCGCTGAGCGATGCGGCCGCCCAAGGCCACAGCGTGGTGGGCGCTACCGCTTATGTCACGCTGGAGCCTTGTTCGCACACCGGTCGGACTGGCCCATGCTGTGATGCGCTGGTGGCCGCCGGTATTTCCCGCGTCGTGGCCAGTCTGCAAGACCCTAACCCCCAAGTGGCCGGTCAGGGTTTTGCCCGTTTACGCGCTGCTGGTGTAGAGGTCCTGGTGGGTGAAGGTGCACTGGCATCTCGTGAGCTCAATATTGGATTTTTCAGTCGCATGGTTCGCAAAACCCCTTGGGTGCGCATGAAAATCGCCGCCTCGGTGGACGGACAGACCGCCTTAATGAACGGGCAAAGCCAGTGGATTACCTCGCCCGAAGCCCGCGCGGACGGCCATGCTTGGCGTGCCCGCGCATGCGCTGTTCTAACGGGCATCGGCACCGTATTGCAAGACGACCCGCAGTTGGATGTGCGTTTAGTGGAAACACCACGGCAGCCGATGTTGGTGGTTGTAGACAGTCGACTTGACACTCCCCCGGATGCGCGACTTTTCAGTCCCGCCCGACCTGTGGTGATTTACGCAGCTGTTCCCAATGAAGCGCGGCAAGTCGCGCTTGAAGCCCGTGGCGCCACGGTCATTTTTTGCCCGGATGCGAGTGGCAAGGTGGATTTGGCCGCCATGCTGCGTGATCTGGCGGTGCGCGAAGTCAATGAAGTGCATGTGGAAGCCGGGCACAAACTCAATGGCTCCTTGGTGCAAGCAGGCTTGGTCGATGAATTCCTGTTCTACCTCTCGCCCAAACTGCTGGGCCAAGGCCAGGGCATGACCCAGTTGGGCCCCTTCAGTGAGCTGTCTCAAGCGGTGGCGCTGGAGTTCCAAGAGACCCAGCGCGTGGGCCCAGACCTGCGCATTCTGGCCCGAGGATTCGGACGTGACCGTTTTTAATTAACGGTTTTTGTCCGTCTGGGCCAGTCAAGGCCCCAATCCCTGCGAAAATAGCAGGATGTTCACCGGAATCATCACCGGCGTGGGTCGCATCGTCGGCAGCCACGACCTGGGAAGCTCTTTACTGCATGGCAAGCGCCTGGCGCTGTCCTGTCCCTCTGGCTATTTGGAGGATGTTGCCCTGGGCGACAGCATCGCGCTCAATGGCGCCTGCATGACCGTCACCAGCTTGGACCTAGACCAGCAGCAGTTCACCATCGACATTTCTGCCGAATCTCTAAGCAAAACAACGGGCTTGGCATCGGGCAACACCGTCAACCTGGAAAAAGCCCTGCGTGCACAGGATCGGCTCGGCGGGCACATCGTGTCTGGCCATGTGGATGGCATCGGTCATGTCAGCCATTTCGCTCAGGTAGGTGAGAGCTGGGAACTGCGTGTGCAAGCGCCACAAGCCCTGGCCAAGTACCTTGCCTACAAAGGTTCCATCACCGTCAACGGCGTGAGCCTGACCGTGAACCGCGTTGAAGACAACACCGCAGGTTGCGAGATCAGCATCAACCTGATTCCGCACACCGTACAAAACACCGCTTTGGGCACGCTGCAAGTCAACAGCGGCGTGAACCTTGAAATCGACACCGTGGCGCGATATGTTGAGCGCATGCTCACTGCAGGCGCAACCTCTCCTTCGAAAGATACAAAATGACAGCGACCACCCCCGTGGCCATTTCTCCGGTTGAAGACATCGTGGCCGACATGCGCGCGGGCCGCATCGTGATTTTGGTGGATGAAGAAGACCGTGAAAACGAAGGCGACCTGGTACTCGCCGCCGACCACGTCACCGCTGAAGCCATTAACTTCATGGCGCGTTACGGCCGGGGCTTGATTTGTCTCACACTCTCCCGCGAGCGCTGCGAACAACTTCAGCTGCCGCCCATGGTGGCACGCAATGGCGACAAAAAAGGGACGGCCTTCACGGTCTCCATCGAAGCGGCTGAAGGCGTCACCACCGGCATTTCGGCCGCTGACCGTGCACGTACCGTGCAAGCCGCGGTCAGCCCGCGGGCGCGGCCCGATGACCTGGTGCAACCTGGCCATATCTTTCCCTTGCAAGCGGTCGATGGCGGCGTGCTCATGCGCGCAGGCCACACTGAAGCAGGTTGCGACTTGGCCGCCATGGCAGGCTGCTCACCAGCTTCTGTCATCTGCGAAATCATGAAAGACGACGGCACGATGGCACGACTGCCGGATCTGCAGCTCTTCGCCGCCGAACATGGCCTGAAGATCGGCACGATTGCCGACCTGATCGAACATCGCAGTCGTACCGAGTCATTGGTCGAAAAGCTGGGTACGCGTAGCCTGAATACGGCCTTTGGTGAATTCACCGCGCATGCCTTCCGGGACAAGCCCAGTCAAAGCGTGCATCTGGCACTGGTGCGCGGCACCTGGGCGAGCACTGACACGGTGCTGGCCCGCGTGCATGAACCCTTGTCTGTTTTCGACGCCCTGGAAGTCGGCCGCACCATGCATTCGTGGAGTCTGGACGCTTGCCTCAAACGCATTGCCGCCCAGAACCAAGGCGTGGTGGTGCTGCTCAATTGCGGCGAAAGCGCGCAGCAGTTGCTCGCCCAATTCGAAGGCAGTGCCCGCGCCAGCCATGCGCCTGAGCGGGGTCGCATGGACTTGCGCTCTTACGGCATTGGGGCACAAATTTTGCGCGAATGCGGGGTGCATCGCATGCACTTGATGGGCAATCCCAGACGCATGCCCAGCATGACCGGTTACGGTTTGGAAATCGTCAGCCACATCACACCTTAAAAGGATCACATATGTTTGGCGCAGACAAAGGCTCCCTCTCCACCCAAGACCAACGCCTGAACGGCAAGAAGTTGGTCATCGGCATCGTGCAAGCGCGCTTCAATGAGGACATCACCAACGCGCTCGCCAACGCCTGCAAGGCCGAATTGATGCTCATGGGCGTGGCCGAGAAAAATATCGACCTCTTCAGCGTCCCCGGCGCACTGGAAGTACCTTTGGCGCTACAAGCCATGGCTGAGAAAGACCGCTACGACGCGCTCATCGCTTTGGGGTGCATCATCCGCGGCGAAACCTACCATTTTGAATTGGTAGCCAATGAATCCGGTGCGGGCGTCAGCCGTGTCGGGCTGGACTACCAACTCCCTATCGCCAACGCCATCCTCACCACCGAGAATCTGGAACAAGCCACCGCGCGCCAGACTGACAAAGGTCGGGACGCCGCACGCGTGGCCGTCGAAATGGCCAACCTTTTGAATGCGCTGCAATGACCGACTCACCCATCACCCCGCGTCAACACCCCCGTCAAAGCCGCACCGGCCTGACCAACACGGGCGTTCGCAAAGCGGCGTCCAAACCCGGGCGCAGTCGTGCGCGGTCCTTCACGGTACAAGCCCTGTACCAGCATTTGGTGGGTGGGAACGAACTCGACACCATCGATGCTTTCACACGCGATCTGGCCGGCTTTGACAAATGCGACACCGCCCATTTCGATGCCTTGCTGCACGGTTGTGTGGCGCAAGCGCAAACCCTCGACGACCTGATCACCCCGTTCCTGGATCGCAAGTGGCAAGAAATTTCGCCCATTGAGCACAGCATCATGTGGATTGGCGCCTATGAGTTTCAAAACTGCCTGGATGTGCCCTGGCGGGTGGTGCTCAACGAGTGCATTGAGCTGGCCAAAGAATTCGGTGGCACCGATGGCCACAAATACGTCAACGGCGTCCTCAACGGCTTGGCTGCTCAACTGCGCGCGCAGGAAGTTCAAGCTGACCGCTCCACGGGCGCATGAAGATCTCCGAGCGCGCCCAGCGCATTGAGCCTTTCTATGTGATGGAGGTCGCCAAAGCGGCCTCGACCTTGGCAGAGCAGGTCGCTCACACGGACACGCCGATGGTTTTTCTCAACATCGGCGAACCCGACTTCACTGCACCCCCTCTGGTTCAGCAAGCCGCCGAGAAAGCTGTGCGCGATGGACAGACCCAATACACCGCTGCCACCGGCCTGCCCGCCTTACGTGAGCGCATCAGCGACTGGTACGCGACGCGCTTTGGCCTGCAAATCCCGGCCCGCCGGATTGTGGTCACAGCGGGTGCCTCTGCGGCCCTGCAACTCGTTTGTTTGGCTTTGATTGATGCCGGCGACGAAGTGCTGATGGCCGACCCGAGTTACCCGTGCAACCGCCACTTTGTGAGCGCAGCCCTTGGCAGTGCAGTGCTGATCCCCACCACCGCACAAGAACGCTTTCAACTCAGCGCGGACAAAGTGCAAGCTGCATGGCATGCCCGCACCCGCGGCGTGTTGCTGGCCTCCCCGTCCAACCCCACCGGCACCTCGATTGAGCCCGAAGAACTTCGGCGCATCCACGAGTTCGTGAGCGAACGTGGCGGCTTCACCATCGTCGATGAAATTTATCTGGGCCTGAGCTATGAGGCCCGCTTGGGCCAATCGGCCTTGGCAATCGACGACCACATCATCAGCGTCAACAGCTTTTCCAAATACTTCAACATGACCGGCTGGCGCCTAGGCTGGCTGGTCGTGCCCGACGATTTGGTGCCCGTGGTGGAACGACTGGCGCAAAACCTGTTCATCTGCGCCAGCACCATTGCGCAGCACGCCGCCCTGGCTTGTTTTGAAGAAGCCAGTCTGGCCGAGTACGAAAAGCGTCGCGCCGAATTCAAAGCACGTCGTGACTACTTCATCCCGGCGCTGAACGACTTGGGACTGACGGTCCCCGTCATGCCCGATGGCGCGTTTTACGCTTGGGCTGACTGCTCAGCGGCCTGCGACCAACTGCAAGTCTCGGGCAGCTGGGACTTTGCGTTTGAGCTGATGAAACGCACGCATGTGGCCGCTACCCCGGGTCGCGATTTCGGTCATGCCGACACCGCCCGCTTCATCCGCTTTTCAACAGCCAACAGCATGGCGCAATTGCAAACCGCGATTGCGCGCATGCAAAGCGTGCTCGGGTAAGGTGCTATGAGCTTTGATTTTTCTGTCCGCGTCTATTGGGAAGACACCGATGCCGGGGGCATTGTGTTCTACGCCAACTACCTGAAGTTTTTCGAACGCGCGCGCACCGAGTGGCTGCGCTCATTGGGAATTGGTCAACAGGCCTTGCGCGATAGCACGGGCGGCATGTTTGTGGTGAGTGAGACGCAACTCAAATACCTGGCGCCAGCACGGCTCGATGATGTCTTGCGCGTGAGCACCGTCTTGCTGGAGACGGGGCGTGCCAGCCTCACGTTGGCTCAGTCCGTGGTCAAAATAGCCCCAGATGATGCTGTGAAAATGCGTCAAGAATCCCTCTTGTGCCAAGGCACAATCCGTATTGGCTGGGTCGATGCGAGCAGCATGAAGCCCAGCAGAATTCCCTCAACCGTTCTGGAAGCCCTGACATGAGCCAAGACCTGTCCATTGTTCAACTCGTCCTGCATGCCAGCTTTGTGGTGCAAGCCGTGATGCTGTTGCTGCTGCTGGTGTCCATCTCCAGTTGGGCCGCCATCTTCAGCAAATTGTTTTCCTTGAAACGGGTGAAAGTGCTCAACGAGAATTTCGAGCGCGACTTCTGGTCCGGCGCCAACTTAAATAATTTGTACGCTGTAGCCAGTCAAAATGCCCGCACCTGCGGACCGATGGAGCGCATTTTCGCCAGCGGCATGCGGGAGTACCAAAAGCTGCGCGAGCGGCACATCACCGATACCGGCACCTTGCTCGACGGCGCCCGACGCGCCATGCGCGCCAGCTTGCAGCGCGAAATGGATGTAGTCGAAACCAATTTATCCTTCCTGGCCTCGGTCGGTTCGGTGTCTCCTTATGTGGGTTTGTTTGGCACGGTCTGGGGCATCATGCACGCCTTCACCGGCTTGGCTTCCTTGCAGCAAGTAACGCTGGCCACCGTCGCGCCCGGCATTGCCGAAGCCTTGGTGGCCACAGCGATTGGCCTGTTTGCTGCCATTCCTGCGGTGGTGGCCTACAACCGATTCGCCCGCGACATTGACCGTGTGGCCATCATGCTGGAGAGTTTCATCGAAGAGTTCTCCAACATTTTGCAGCGCAACGTCGGCACGCAGTCGGCATCGGGGCACTGACACCATGCCCGCGCTCATGAGTCGCGGCAGAGGCCGCCGCACCATCAACGAAATCAACATGGTGCCCTTCATCGATGTGATGCTGGTGCTGCTCATCATCTTCATGGTGACCGCACCGCTGATTGCGCCCAGCATGATCGACCTGCCCAGTGTGGGCAAAGCCGCCAAGCAGCCTGACAAGGTCATCCAGATTGTGGTGGGAAAAAACGACACGCTGGACCTCAAAATCAAAGATAAAACCAGTGCCGTGCGTTTGTCAGACCTGGCAGCTGCAGTCCAAAAAGAGCAAGGCAGCCCGGACAAGGCGAACAGCACCGCGGTGGTCATCAGTGCAGACCGCAGCGTCAAATACGAATCCGTAGTTAAGGTGATGGACACCTTGCAGCGCGCCGGTATTGCGCGTGTGGGCCTGTCGGTGCAATTGGCGAACTGAGTCCATGGTTGACTTTGCATCAACGGCCACCCATCTTGAATTTGCGCCAGCACCGCCGCGCGAACTCACGCGGGGTTTGGTACTGGCCATTGCTGTTCACGCGCTGCTCGTTGCCGCGCTCACCTGGGGTGTGAGTTGGCGGCATGACCAAACGGTCGCTGTCGAAGCCGAGTTGTGGTCCGCCCTGCCCGTCGAGGCAGCGCCGACACCGGTCGAAGCACCGCCCCCACCACCGCCGGCCCCGGTGGTTGAGAAAAAACTGGTCCCCGATGCTGACATCGTGTTGGCTAAAAAACGTGCGCAAGACAAGAAAATCGCCGACGACAAAAAAGCCGCGGACGAAAAAAAACAAAAGCTGCTTGACGACCAGCAACGCGAGAAGCGGGAAAAGCTGAAAGAGAAAAAAGAGCTCGAAGCCATCAAGAAAATTCGCGACGACCAAATGAAGCGCGTACAGGGCTTGGCCGGCGCAAGCGGTGCACCCACGGCAACAGGCAGTGCGCTCAAAGCCAGCGGGCCCTCCGCCAATTGGGCAGGGCGCATCAGCGCGCGTATCAAAAGCAACATCAGCTATGACGAGATGGCGCGGCAAATGATCCAGGGCAACCCCACTGCCGAAGTTCTGGTTCGTCTGGCACCTGACGGCACCATCACCCAGATTCAACTGCTCAAATCGAGTGGCGTCAAAAACTGGGATGAAGCCGTTGTGCGCGCCATCGAAAAAACCGAAACACTGCCGCGTGATGTGGACGGTACATTCCCGAGCAGGGAATTCTCGGTTTACCTTCGACCTAAAGACTAAACTAGGACAGCACAGACCATGAACATCCACGACAAACTCCAACAACTCAACATCACCCTGCCCCCGGTGGCCACGCCGGCCGCGGCCTATGTGCCGTTTGTTCAAACGGGTTCACTCATTTTTTTGAGCGGTCATATTGCCAAAAAAGACGGCAAGCCCTGGGTCGGGCAACTCGGCGCCACCATGACAACCGATGAAGGCAAGGCAGCGGCCCGCGCCGTGGCGATTGACTTGATGGGCACTTTGCAAGCGGCGGTGGGCGACTTGAACCGCGTGCGTCGCATCGTGAAGGTCATGTCTTTGGTCAACTCCACCAACAGCTTCACAGAGCAGCATTTGGTCACCAATGGCGCCAGTGAACTGCTCGGCGAGGTGTTTGGCGACAAGGGCGCGCACGCGCGCAGCGCGTTTGGCGTGGCGCAAATCCCCATGGGCGCCTGCGTTGAAATCGAATTGATCGCTGAAATTGAAGGCTAAGCGGGCAAGCTTGCGAGCCTGACGGCTCAGGCCGGCGCACAGCACCAGCAGCCGATTCAAAGCCGGGTTCTAAAGTTTGAGAATCGCCTGTGCGGACACCGCAAGACGCTGCGCCGTGCTCACCAACTCAGGTGCGACCTCAGCCAGCGGCACCAGCACAAAAGCGCGCTGCCCCATGCGGGGATGCGGGATCACCAGATCGGGTGTTTGCACCATGTCATCCCCAAACAACAAGATGTCCAAATCCAGCGTCCGGGGCGCATTTTGATAGGGCCTCAGACGGCCTGCCGCTTGCTCCATGGATTGCAATGCCGCTAACAACGCGTGAGATGACAGTCCCGTTGAGATGGCGGCCACAGCATTGATGTAGTCGGGCCCCGTCGAATCAATCGGGGCCGTTTGGTACAAAGACGATGCGCGCAGCAAGGCGGTGTGCGGCAGGTGGTTCAAATCACGCACCGCGGCTTGAACGGTGGCGCGCGCATCGCCCAAATTAGCCCCCAGGGCCACATACGCTGTGACACGCGGTGCGGACTCACCAAAACGTTTCATCGAGTCGAGACCAGAGCAGCTTAGTCAGCGTCAGTGTCTGGCCGGCGGCTTGAATGGCCCGGCTGTTCCCCCTGGCTGCCACCATCACCTGCGCCTTCACCACCGCCCTTGTTGGCAGATGAGCGACGGCGGCGACGGCGTTTTTTGGGGGCGGCCCCGGACTCGGATTCCTCTTGCGGCAGATCGCCCGTGACATCCGACGCGCGCGCTGTGCTCCCGGCTGCAACGTTATGCACACGGGGCGCCCGCGAACGTTGGCGCTGCTGCTCGTCCCGCACTTGGTCCACCAAGTCTTGGCGCAAGGTGTCGTCCGCCATGCTGAACTCTTGCCACCAATCGGCCAGCGCTTCGTCGACTTCCCCGACATCGGCACGCAGACGCATGAAGTCAAAGCCGGCACGAAAGCGGGCTTGCTCCACCATGCCAAACGGGGTGCTGCCCACACGTTTTTCAAAGCGCGGCTGCATGACCCAGATCTCGCGCATGTCGGCTGCCAGTTTGCCGCGACCTGACACGTCCCCGATACGCGCATTGAACACGTCATCTATCGCGTCCTGCAGGGCGGGGTGCGCATGCTGGCGTTGCGCCAGACGCTGCTCCCAGCCTTCGCGCACATCGGACCAGAGTACGGTTGCCAACAAAAAGCTGGGCGCCACCGGCTTGCCTTCTTGCACCCGCCGGTCGGTGTCTTGCAATGCCGCTTGAACAAAAGGCAGGTGCGCGCGTTCGACCACCACGTCCAGCAAGGGGTAAATGCCACGGGACATGCCCAGCGCCTTGAGTTGCGCTACCGAGGCCAAGGCATGCCCGGTTTGCAAGAGCTTGAGCATTTCATCGAACAGCCGGCTTTGCGGCACGTCGGCCAACAGCTCTTGGGACTTGATCAGGGGCGCTGCGGTTTTGGCGTCCATCTTGAAACCCAGGGCGCTGAGCTTGGCCGCAAAACGCACAGCGCGGATGATGCGCACCGGGTCTTCGCGGTAGCGGGCGGCGGGTTCACCGATCATGCGCAGCACGTGCTTTTGAGCGTCTTTGAAGCCGCCGTGGTAATCCACCACGGTTTCTGTTTCGGGGTCGTAATACATCGCGTTGATGGTGAAGTCGCGCCGCACCGCGTCTTCATCCTGCGGGCCCCACACGTTGTCGCGCAGAACGCGACCGCTGGAGTCCACGGCATGCTTCATGCCCGCGAGCTCACTCTTGCTGGTGCGCTCATTACCGGCCACTTGCTCGGCAGCGGCATTGTCCAGGTAGGCCCGAAAGGTAGAGACTTCAATGACTTCATTCTCACGACCGCGGCCGTACACCACGTGCACGATGCGAAAGCGCCGCCCGATGATGAAGGCACGCCGAAACAGACTTTTGACCTGTTCGGGCGTGGCGTTCGTGGCCACGTCAAAGTCCTTGGGCCGCAGGCCCAACAAAAGGTCACGCACCGCGCCACCCACGATGTAGGCGTCAAAACCGGCGTCTTTGAGGGTGTGGACCACATCCAAGGCGCGCTTGTCCACCATCGTGGGGTCAATACCGTGGGTCTGTACGCCTATAACTTGGCGTTTACCCAACAAGGGTTTAGCGGGGGTGCTGGCGGGCGATTTGCCCATCAATTTGCTGATAAATTTTTTGATCATGTGAAAAACGGTTCGCGCTGTCAATCAACGCTTAAGTGGCAGCGTCAAAACAGCTCAAGTATGCGCCATCCCCGGCTCAGAGCCAGCGCCTTGAGGCGCTCGTCCGGATTGGTGGCGACTGGATGGTCTGCCTGCTCCAAAAGCGGCAGATCATTGATGGAATCGGTGTAGAAGGTCACGTCCAGCTGCGAGCGCGAGCGCTGGTGCGCTTGCAGCCACTGCTCAAACCGCTTGACCTTGCCTTCACGAAATGAAGGCGTGCCAGAAATCTCGCCGGTGAACCAGCCCTGCCCTGCCCCGTCGCGTGCCACCTCGCGTTCAAGTTCCACCGCAATCAGTTCAGACACACCCAAAGCATCCGCAATCGGGCGCGTCACAAACTCATTGGTGGCGGTGATGATCACGACCTGCTCACCGGCTTGCTGGTGTTGGCGCACCAGTTGCAAGGCTTGGGGCTTGATGGCGGGCGCAATGATCTCCCGCATGAAGCGCTCCCGCCCCGCCAGGGCTTTGTCCGGGCCTTGCAGGCGCATGGCCTTGGTGGCAAAGCGCACATAGTCGTGCACATCCAGCGTGCCGGCCTGGTAATGGGCATAAAACTCGTCATTGCGCCTGGCGAATTCGACCGGGTCACTCCAGCCCAGGGTGATGGTGAAGTTACCCC
>CANGMW010000058.1 GCA_947454695.1 Comamonadaceae bacterium
ATCATCGAGATCGCCGACGTCGATGGCGAAAAACAATTCGAAGTGCTGTCCACCAACGGCGACACTTTCCTGGGCGGTGAAGACTTCGACCAGCGCATCATCGACTTCATCATCGGCGAGTTCAAAAAAGAACAAGGCGTGGACCTGTCCAAGGACGTGCTGGCTCTGCAACGCCTGAAAGAAGCGGCCGAGAAAGCCAAGATCGAGCTGTCGTCTTCCGCCTCAACCGACATCAACCTGCCCTACATCACGGCTGACGCCAGCGGCCCCAAGCACCTGAACATCAAGTTCACCCGCGCCAAGCTCGAAAGCCTGGTGGAAGAACTGATCGAGCGCACCATTGCGCCGTGCCGCACCGCCATCAAAGACGCTGGCGTGAGCGTGGGTGATATCCATGACGTGATTCTGGTGGGCGGCATGACCCGCATGCCCAAGGTGCAGGACAAGGTCAAAGAGTTCTTCGGCAAGGAGCCGCGCAAAGACGTGAACCCGGACGAAGCCGTGGCTGTGGGCGCGGCCATTCAGGGCCAGGTGCTTTCGGGCGACCGCAAAGACGTGCTGCTGCTGGACGTGACCCCGCTGTCGCTGGGTATTGAGACCATGGGCGGCGTGATGACCAAGATGATCGTCAAGAACACGACCATCCCCACCAAGTTCGCCCAAAGCTTCTCCACCGCCGAAGACAACCAGCCAGCGGTGACCATCAAGGTGTTCCAAGGCGAGCGTGAGATCGCCAGCGGCAACAAAATGCTGGGTGAGTTCAACCTGGAAGGCATCGCCCCGGCAGCCCGTGGCACGCCGCAAATTGAAGTGTCCTTTGACATCGATGCCAACGGCATCTTGCATGTGGGCGCCAAAGACAAGGGCACCGGCAAAGAAAACAAGATCACCATCAAGGCCAACTCAGGTCTGTCTGAAGAAGAGATTCAACAGATGGTGAAAGACGCTGAGCTCAACTCGGCGGATGACAAGAAAAAAGTCGAACTGGTGCAAGCCCGCAACCAAGGCGACGCCAGCGTGCACAGCGTCAAGAAAAGCCTGACCGAGTATGGCGACAAGCTCGAAGCCAGCGAGAAAGAGCTGATCGAAGCGGCCATCAAAGATCTGGAAGAAGCGCTCAAAGGCGAGGACAAAGAAGCCATCGAAGCCAAAACAGAAGCCTTGATGACGGCCAGCCAGAAACTGGGTGAGAAAATGTACGCCGACCAGCAAGCGGCGCAAGCCGCGGCAGGTGCCGCCGCTGGCGGTGCTTCCGAGAGCGCCAAACCCGCCGACGACAATGTGGTGGACGCGGAAGTCAAGGAAGTCAAGAAAGGCTAAATGCCCCGCTTGAAGCATTCACCCTGCTTCGCCGCGCTCGCAGACTGTTGACAGCTGCCGCGCGGCGTTTTGCATCACTGATCCCCGAGAACCAAGATGGCCAAACGAGACTATTACGAAACGCTGGGCGTTCCCAAAAACGCTTCTGAGGACGAGATCAAAAAAGCCTATCGCAAACTGGCGATGAAGCATCACCCTGACCGCAATCAGGGTGACAGCAGCAAGGTGGCAGAAGAAAAATTCAAGGAAGCCAAAGAGGCCTACGAGATGCTCTCGGATGCGCAAAAGCGCGCCGCCTATGACCAGTACGGCCATGCAGGCGTTGACCCGAACATGCGTGGCGGTCCGGGTGGCGGCGACGGCTTTAACGGCGGTTTCGCCGAAGCCTTTGGTGATATTTTTGGCGACATGTTTGGCCAGCAGCGTGGACGCAGCGGCGGCGGTCGTCAGGTCTACCGCGGCAGCGACCTGAGCTACGCCATGGAGATCACACTGGAAGAAGCGGCGCGTGGCAAAGACGCGCAGATCCGCATCCCCAGCTGGGAAACCTGTACCGTTTGCAGCGGCTTAGGCGCCAAACCGGGCACCCAAGCCAAAACCTGCTCGACCTGCCACGGCTCGGGCGCGGTGCAAATGCGTCAGGGCTTTTTCAGCGTGCAGCAAACCTGCCCGCATTGCCAGGGCAAGGGCAAGATCATTCCCGACCCATGCACCAGCTGCCACGGTCAGGGCAAGGCCAAGCGCCAGAAAACGCTGGAAGTCAAAATTCCGGCCGGCATCGACGGCGGTATGCGCATTCGCAGCGCGGGCAATGGCGAGCCCGGCACCAATGGCGGACCACCCGGCGATCTGTACATCGAGATCCGGCTGAAAGAACACGACATCTTTGAACGTGATGGTGACGACTTGCATTGCGCCATGCCCATCAGCATCATCACCGCTGCGTTGGGTGGCGAGATCGACGTGCCCACGCTGGAAGGCAAAGCCGCCATTGACATTCCCGAAGGCACGCAAACCGGCAAACAGTTCCGTCTGCGCGGCAAGGGCATCAAGGGGGTAAGGGCCAGCTACCCCGGCGATTTGTACTGCCACATCACGGTGGAGACGCCGGTCAAGCTCACCGAACATCAGCGCAAGCTGCTCAAAGAGCTGGACGAGTCCTTGAAAAAAGGCGGCGCCAAACACTCGCCGGGTGAAGACAGCTGGGCAGACCGTTTGCGTAATTTTTTCAAGTGAAGTCGACGACTTCCATTTCGTGAGAAATGGAAAATGATCGTTTTTCCTGATGCAGAAATAGCGGCTGTGCACAGCGCTGCAACCCCTGCAGCGCTTGTGCTGTTCAACTTGCATTACAAAATCTTACCCACGCAGCAGGGGCGTTCTGGAACACTTGCAGCCCATGTCCCTGCGTCTGTTTCGAATCACCCAATTTGCCGAGTCGCGCCAACTCACGCCGCTCATGCAACGCTATTCCATGCACCCTTACGTCATGATGGTTTTGCTGAGTGGTTGGATCGCCAGCGTCTGTAATTTTTCGCTTTGGCAAGCCGTCAGCCATCTGCCAGAACCCAGCCACGGCTCGGTGTTCACCATGGGATTGGCTCTGTTTGCAGCGATCGTGTGCGCCTTGGTCACCATGATGAGTCTGTTCAACTGGCGTTATGTCTTCAAGCCCGCCATGACGCTGGTGCTGCTGCTGGTGTCCATGAACACGTATGTGATGTTTCAGGAAGGCAGTTTCATCCACCTTGAAATGTTGCGTCGCCTGTTCAGTGCGCCAGTGCCCTTGCTCAAATCACTGTTCAACTGGACCTTCCTGTGGTGTCTCGTTGTAATTTTTGCAGCACCCAACATGTACCTGTGGCAGTGTCGACTGCGCAGGTACTCGGTGCTGGACTCCTTGAGACTCAACCTGACAGGCATAACGTTCGCCCTGCTCACCCTGCTGTGCTTGGTGGTATGGCGTTACCAGAGCTTGTCCAGCCTGGTACTGAAAAACCCAGCCCTGCGCGCGTTGATCAACCCGATCAACCTGGGCTGGAATTTTTATACCTTGTAATTCAAAGCCAGCAAGCGTTCGCGCGCATCGCGGTACTCGCGGCGGAATTGGTCTACCAAGCCAGCCGTGCTTTGGACTTTGCTGATGGCGCCAATACCTTGGCCAGAACCCCAGATGTCTTTCCAGGCCTTTTTGCTGTCGCCACCGAAATTCATCTTGCTCGGATCACTCTCGGGTAGGTTCTCAGGGTCCAGACCTGCGGCACGGATGCTCGGCGCCAGGTAGTTGCCGTGCACGCCGGTGAACAGATTGCTGTAGACGATGTCGTCGGAGTTGCCTGCCACGATCGCTTCTTTATAGGCATCCACGGCACGCGCTTCTTCGGTGGCGATGAACGCCGTGCCGATGTAGGCAAAGTCAGCCCCCATGGCCAGGGCGCCCAAAATGGCGCTGCCATTGGCGATGGAGCCGCTGAGGGCGACCGGACCGTCAAACCACTGGCGAATTTCCTGAATCAGCGCAAACGGACTCTTCACACCCGCGTGACCACCTGCACCTGCCGCGACAGCAATCAGGCCGTCGGCGCCTTTTTCAATCGCTTTATGGGCAAACTTGTTGTTGATGATGTCGTGCATCACCACGCCGCCATAACTGTGGGCTGCTTGGTTGATTTCTTCACGTGCACCCAGCGAGGTGATGATGATCGGCACTTTGTATTTCACACACATGGCCATGTCATGCTCAAGACGGTCGTTGGACTTGTGCACGATTTGGTTGATCGCGAAAGGTGCTGCCGGCTTGTCGGGGTGGGCCTTGTTATGTGCGGCCAAAGCTTCAGTGATTTCTGCCAGCCACTCGTCAAGTTGTGATGCAGGGCGGGCATTGAGCGCGGGCATAGAACCCACCACGCCGGCAATACATTGCGCAATCACCAGCTTGGGGGTGCTGATGATGAACAAGGGCGAGCCGATCACCGGCAAGGGCAGGTTTTGCAGGACTTTAGGTAAACGCGACATGGAGGCTCCAAAAAAGGTCGTGGTTGATTGTCAGGAAAAACGGCCGCCACCCTGTCAATCGGGCGACAGCCGCAGTGTTCTCAGTAGGCGTTTGCCTCGATGAGAACCGGCGATCAGAAAGACTCCAGCGCCATGGCGGTGACGCTGTCAGCACCTTGCACGATGCTGTCGCGCGTACCGGGTGCTTTGCTCAACAAGTGGTCTGCATAGAAGCGGGCGGTGGTGATTTTGGCTTTCATGAACGCGGCGTCTTCACCACGGGCCAAAGCGTCCTGCGCCACCAGCAGGGCGCGCCCGAGCTGCCAGCCGGACATCAGGTTGCCCGCGAGCATCAGGTAAGGCACGCTGCCGGCGAACACGGCGTTGGGGCTGGCCTTGGTGTTACCCGCCACAAAGTCCACCACGTCTACAAAAGCTTCACGGGCGGCTTGCAAGCGCTTGGCCACGGCCAGCGCATCGGCACTGCCCTGCTTGCGCAGCTCGGCTTCAGTGGCCTGCACTTGCGCGGCAATTGCTTTGGCGGTTTGGCCGCCGTCACGCGCCGTTTTGCGACCCACCAGGTCATTGGCCTGAATGGCGGTAGTGCCTTCGTAAATGGTGAGGATCTTGGCATCGCGGTAATACTGTGCTGCACCGGTTTCCTCGATGAAGCCCATACCGCCATGCACCTGCACGCCCAGCGAGGTCACTTCCAGACTCATCTCGGTGCTGTAACCCTTGACCAGCGGCACCATGAATTCATAGAAAGCCTGGTTTTGTTTGCGCACCTCGGCATCTGGATGATGATGCGCGGCGTCATACGCAGCCGCAGCCACCGTGGCCATAGCGCGGCAACCCTCGGTGTAGGCGCGCATGGTCATGAGCATGCGGCGCACATCGGGGTGGTGAATGATGGGGGCGCTGGCATTGATCGAACCATCGACCGGGCGGCTTTGCACGCGGTCGCGCGCATAACCCACCGCCTTTTGGTAGGCCCGCTCGGCCACCGCGATGCCCTGCACGCCCACCGCATAACGCGCGGCATTCATCATGATGAACATGTACTCCAGACCGCGGTTCTCCTGGCCCACCAGGTAACCCACTGCACCGCCGTGGTCGCCGTACTGCAGCACGGCAGTCGGGCTGGCCTTGATACCCATCTTGTGTTCGATGCTCACGCAATGCACATCGTTGCGCGCACCCAGGCTGCCGTCGGGCTTGACCATGAACTTGGGCACCACAAACAGGCTGATGCCTTTCACGCCTTCAGGCGCGCCAGTAACCCGTGCTAACACCAGGTGCACGATGTTTTCGGCCATGTCGTGCTCACCGTAGGTGATGTAAATCTTGGTGCCGAATACCTTGTAGGTGCCGTCGGGCTGCGGCTCGGCGCGGC
Source organism: Comamonadaceae bacterium (assembly GCA_947454695.1). Classification (GTDB taxonomy): domain Bacteria; phylum Pseudomonadota; class Gammaproteobacteria; order Burkholderiales; family Burkholderiaceae_C; genus CANGMW01. The sequence continues at coordinate 5,711 of CANGMW010000058.1, forward strand.
TGCGCACCATGGCCAAGTCCGAGCCCGCTTGCGGCTCGGTCAGGTTCATGGTGCCGGTCCACTTACCGCTGATGAGGTTTTCCAGGTAAATGGCTTTGAGCTCGTCGGAGCCGGCGGTGAGCAGGGCCTCGATCGCGCCATCGGTCAACAATGGGCATAAAGCAAAACTCATGTTCGCAGAGTTGAGCATTTCACCGCACGCCGCACCGATGGTCTTGGGCAAGCCCTGCCCGCCAAACTCGACCGGGTGCTGCAAGCCCTGCCAGCCGCCTTCGCCGTATTGCCGGAACGCATCTTTGAAGCCGGGCGTGGTGGTGACGACACCCGCTTTGAATGAGGAGGGGTTCTTGTCGCCTTCCCAGTTCAAGGGGGCGATCACACCTTCATTAAGCTTGGCACACTCTTCCAGCACCGCCTGCGCCGTCTCCAGACCGGCCTCTTCAAAGCCCGGAATGGCGGCAATTTTTTCGATGTTGGCCAGGTGTTCAATGTTGAACATCATGTCCTTGAGCGGTGCGACGTAACTCATGAGGAGTCTCCAATCAAATCAAAAATAAGAAAAGCATTCATGGCCATTCAGGCACAAAAAAAAGGCATCGCGCACGATGCCTTTTCAGTGGAGGATCACAGCGCTGCGATCAACTCGGGTACGGCGACGAACAGGTCCGCCTCCAGACCGTAATCGGCCACACTGAAGATCGGTGCTTCGGGGTCTTTGTTGATCGCCACAATCACCTTGCTGTCTTTCATGCCGGCCAGGTGCTGAATGGCGCCGCTGATGCCGCATGCCACATACAACTGGGGTGCGACGATCTTGCCGGTCTGACCCACCTGCCAGTCGTTGGGCGCGTAGCCTGCATCCACGGCGGCACGCGACGCCCCCAATGCGGCGCCGAGCTTGTCGGCCAGCGGGGTGAGCACTTCGGTAAATTTCTCGCTGGAACCCAGCGCACGGCCACCGGAGACGATGATCTTGGCCGCGGTGAGTTCAGGGCGGTCGTTCTTGGCGATCTCCGAGCCCACAAAGCTGCTCTTGCCGCTGTCGGCGACCGCGCTGGCGGATTCGACCGCAGCTGCGCCACCGGTGGCCGCCGCCGGGTCAAAACCGGTGGTGCGCACGGTGATCACTTTGGTCGCATCCATGCTTTGCACGGTGGCAATCGCGTTGCCTGCGTAGATGGGGCGCTCAAACGTGTCGGCGCTGATGACCTTGGACACGTCCGAGAGCTGGCCCACATCGAGCTTGGCCGCCACGCGCGGGGCAATGTTTTTACCCGATGCGGTGGAGGGAAACAGGATGTGGCTGTAGCCGGAGGCGATGGCCAGAATTTGGCCGGCCATGTTCTCAGCCAAAGCGTGCGCGAATTGCGCGCCATCGGCATGGATCACCTTGCTCACGCCTGCAATCTGGGCAGCCGCCGCGGCAGCGGCAGCGGCATTGCTGCCAGCCACCAGCACATGGACATCACCACCGCACTGCACTGCAGCGGTAACGGTGTTGAGCGTGGCGCCTTTGATGGAGGCGTGATCGTGTTCTGCAATAACGAGGGAGGTCATGTTGGTTCCTGAATAGAGAGTCAGATGACTTTGGCTTCGGTCTTGAGCTTGGCAACCAAAGTGGCGACATCGGGCACTTTGATGCCGGCGCTGCGCTTGGGCGGCTCGTTAACTTTGAGAGTTTTGATGCGCGGGCTCACGTTCACGCCCAGGTCTTCCGGCTTGAGCGTGTCGAGCTGCTTTTTCTTGGCTTTCATGATGTTGGGCAGCGTGACATAACGCGGCTCGTTCAGACGCAGGTCGGCGGTCACGATGGCCGGCAGAGTCAGGCTGATGGTTTCCAGGCCGCCGTCGACTTCGCGCGTCACTTGAGCTTTGCCATCAATCACTTCGACCTTAGAAGCAAAGGTGGCTTGCGGCAGATCGCACAGCGCGGCCAGCATCTGACCGGTCTGGTTGCAATCGTCATCAATGGCTTGCTTGCCCAGAATCACCAGGCCCGGCTGCTCTTTGTCCACCAAGGCTTTGAGCAGCTTGGCCACGGCCAGAGGTTGCAGTTCTTCGGTGGTTTCGATCAGGATGGCGCGGTCCGCCCCGATGGCCATGGCCGTGCGCAGGGTTTCCTGGCACTGGCTCACGCCGCAGGACACGGCGATCACTTCGGTGGCCACGCCTTTTTCCTTGAGCCGCACCGCTTCTTCCACGGCGATCTCGTCAAACGGGTTCATGCTCATCTTGACATTGGCGATGTCTACACCGGTGTTGTCCGCTTTGACACGGACTTTCACGTTGTAGTCCACCACACGTTTGACGGGGACCAAGACTTTCATTTCTGCGACTCCAGCTAGTTGGCAATTGAGGTTGTTGTGATTGACGTGCACGTCAATCATGAGATTCTATGCGTCAGACGGTTTACCGCCTGACAACACAAAAAAAGAACGATCGTGCTTTTTTGATTATAAACCGATGTCGCGCTTGTCCGACGCAGATTTTTTCGACTGGTTGGGCGCGGGGCCGGGCCGGGACGGCGCGCCCGCTGTGGGCAAGGGCCTTCAGTGAGCGCGCGCCAGCCCCAGGTAAGTCTCGATCACCTTGGGGTCACGCGCCAGTTCGTCAGCAGGGCCCTGCAGGCTCACCTCACCGGTTTCCAGCACATAGGCGCGGTCAGCCACCTGCAGGGCCGCGCGGGCGTTTTGCTCGACCAGCAAAATCGTGACGCCGGTACTGCGCAGGTCGCGAATGATGTGGAAGATCTCTTTCACGATCAGCGGCGCCAGACCCAGACTGGGCTCATCGAGCATCAGCAAGCGGGGTTTGGCCATGAGCGAGCGCCCGATGGCCAGCATCTGGCGCTCCCCGCCCGACAAGGTGGCCGCCAGTTGACTGCGACGTTCACGCAGCCGGGGAAACAGGTCATACACCGGCCCCAACTGGTCGTTGTGATTTTTTTCGCCTTGTTTGTAGCGGCGGTAGGCGCCCAAGAGCAGGTTGTCTTCTACGCTCATGCTGCCAAACAGCTCACGTTTTTCCGGCACCAGGGACATGCCCAGCCCGACCCGCTTCTCCACCGCCAAGCGGCTCACATCCTCGCCCATGAAACGAATGGCGCCTTGTGCAGTGCCATTGATGGGCAAGGTGCCGCCAAGCGCGTTGAGCAAGGTGGACTTGCCCGCCCCATTAGGGCCAATCACGGTGACGATCTCGCCCACCCGGGCCTGCAAGGACACGCCATGCAAAGCCTCGACCTTGCCGTAGCCGGCATGCAGTTCGGGAACCTCCAGCATCAGCGGGGCCTGGTTCTCAGATGCGCTCATAGTCCCCCCAAATAGGCTTGCAGCACGGCCGGGTCTTGTTGCACCTGAGCGGGCACGCCCTGGGCAATCAAGGTGCCGAACTCCATCACCACCAGACGGTCACACAGCTTCATCACAAAATCCATGTCGTGCTCAACGATCAGCACGCTCATGCCCTCGGCGCGCAGCCGGGACAACAAAGCCGCCAGGGCTTCTTTTTCTTTGTGCCGCAAGCCTGCGGCGGGCTCGTCCAACAAAAGCAAGGCCGGGTCACAACACAAGGCACGTGCGATTTCCACAATGCGCTGTTGCCCCAGTGCCAGACTGCCGGCCGGTTCATGCGCCAGGTGCGCCAAACCGACGCGTTCCAGTTGGCGAAACGCCTCGTGCTTGAGTTGACCTTCTTCAGCACGGTTGAGGCGCAACACGCTGCGCACCACGCCAGCGTGCCCGCGTAAATGCGCGCCCAGCGCCACGTTGTCCAGCACGCTCATGCCGGGCAGCAATTTGACATGCTGAAAGGTACGTGCAATGCCCAGCCGCACAATGTCGCGTGAAGGCAGGTTCTGGATTTCCTGGCCTGCATAGCGCACCACGCCGCGCGTGGCGCTCAACACGCCGGTGATCAGGTTGAACATGGTGGACTTGCCCGCGCCATTGGGGCCAATCAGCCCCAGGACTTCGCCTGCCTTGACTTCAAACGCCATGTCATTGACCGCCACCAGGCCACCAAATTCTTTGCGCACTTTGTCAACCGACAAGAGGCTTTGGCCAAGCGCCGGCCGGCTACGCACCGGCAAAGCCGGCGCGGATGCGGGCGCCCCCTGGTCCTGCTGACCGCGCCAGGACTTGGGCAAGAGCGCTGTCAAAGCCGGCCACAAACCGTGGCGTGCGTACTGAAGCAAAAAGATCAGCAGCAGGCCCAGCACGATGATTTCGAAATTGCCAGAGGAACCGAACAACTTGGGCAGCACGGTTTGCAACTGGTCCTTGAGCAAACTGACAAAGCCCGCGCCCAAGATCGCACCCCACACACTGCCCGCACCGCCCATGACGGCCATGAACAAATACTCAATGCCGGCATTCAAACCAAACGGCGTGGGATTGACCGAGCGCTGCATGTGCGCATACAGCCAGCCCGACAAACTGGCCAGCACCGCTGCAAACACAAAACACACCAGACGCAACCAGGCCGTGCGCGCCCCCATCGCCTCGGCCATGACCACGCCGCCTTTCAGTGCGCGAATGGACCGTCCCAAGCGAGAGTCCAGCAGATTCTGTGTGGCCAGCACCGACAGCACCACCACCGCCCAAATAAGGTAGTAAATCGCGTGGCCGCTACGCAGCTCTAAGCTCCCCACCGCAATCGGCGCGATGGAGCCGATGCCGTCAAAGCGTCCCAGAAATTCCATATTGCCGAACAGGTAGAAAAACGAGAGTCCCCAGGCGATCGTGCCCAGCGGCAGGTAGTGGCCGGACAAGCGCATGGTGAGCGCACCCAGCACAAACGCCACCGTCATGCTCAGCGCCACGCCGGCCATGAGCCCCAGCCAGGGTGACAGGCCATACGCGGTGTTGAGGTAAGCCGACGCATAAGCACCCAGCCCCACAAAGGCCGCCTGGCCGAACGACGTCATGCCCCCCACACCGGTGAGCAGCACCAGACCGATGGCCACGATCGCATACAGGCCGATGTAGTTGGCTTGGGTGATCCAGAACTCGGGCGTGGGCAAAACCGGCAAGACAGCCAGTGCCGCGATGAAGAGCAGAAAAAAGCGGTTCATGCCTCTTCTTCCTCATCGTCATGGTGCACGGTGCTCAAAGAGCGCCACAGCAGCACCGGAAGAATCAGGGTGAACACAATCACTTCTTTGTAGGCACTGGCCCAGAACGAAGCGAAGGATTCCAGCAAACCCACCAGCACTGCACCCAAGGCCGCTATGGGGAAGCTGCCCAAGCCGCCGATGATGGCGGCCACAAAACCTTTGAGCCCGATGAGA
>CANGMW010000059.1 GCA_947454695.1 Comamonadaceae bacterium
AACAAAAAATTTGCTGCCTACAAGGCCGCGTATCCCAAAGAAGCTGCAGAGCTGCTGCGCCGCGTGAAAGGCGAGTTGCCGAAAAACTTTGCCCAGGTGGCGGTGGATGCCGCCGTGGCTGCGCACACCAAGGCCGAGACCGTGGCCAGCCGCAAGGCCAGCCAGCTGGCGCTGGAGGCCTTCACAGCGGCCTTGCCCGAGCTGCTGGGCGGCTCGGCCGATCTGACCGGCTCCAACCTCACCAACACCAGCAACACGCCCAACCTGCGTTTCAACTTGGCCGGTGACGGCAACGGCGGGCGCCACATCAACTACGGCGTGCGCGAGTTCGGCATGGCCGCCATCATGAACGGCTTGGCCCTGCACGGGGGCTTCATTCCCTACGGCGGCACCTTCCTCACTTTCAGCGACTACAGCCGCAATGCCATCCGCATGGCCGCGCTGATGAAGCAGCGCGTGATCCATGTCTTCACCCACGACTCCATTGGCCTGGGCGAAGACGGCCCGACCCACCAGTCGATCGAGCATGGCGCGTCGCTGCGGCTGATTCCCAACCTGGATGTCTGGCGTCCGGCCGACACCGCCGAGACCACCGTGGCCTGGGCCGTGGCTTTGGAGAACGCCAACAGGCCCACTGCCTTGCTGCTGTCGCGCCAGAATCTCCCCTATGCGCCCAAGAAAGACCTGGGTGACATCAGCCGTGGCGCCTATGTCCTGTCCGAGCCTTCTGATCTGGGTCTGAAGAAGGCCGCGCAAGCGGTGATCATCGCCACCGGCTCCGAAGTACAACTCGCCTTGAAGGCACAGGAGCTGCTGGCCGCGCAAAAAATTGCGGTGCGCGTGGTCTCCATGCCCAGCACCACCACCTTTGACCGCCAGACCGTGGCCTACAAAGCCGGCGTGTTGCCCAAGGGGCTGCCGCGTGTGGCGGTGGAAATGGGTGTGACCGAAGGCTGGTGGAAGTACGGTTGTGCGGCCGTCGTGGGCATCGACACCTACGGTGAGTCAGCTCCGGCGCCCGTGCTGTTCAAACACTTTGGCTTCACGCCGGAGAATGTGGCGCAAACCGTGCAAGCGGTTTTGCAGCGCAAGTGATTTTCAAGTGTCGTTTTTTCTTTAACCTTAGAGCGAGAGTTTCATCATGACGATCAAAATTGGCATCAACGGCTTTGGCCGCATCGGACGCAATGTGCTGCGCTCAGCCGTGCAGAATTTCAAAGACATCGAGATCGTCGGCATCAACGACTTGCTCGAACCCGACTACCTGGCCTACATGCTCAAGTACGACAGCGTGCACGGCCGCTTCAAGGGCGAGGTGTCGGTGGAAGGCGGACACCTGATCGTCAACGGCAAAAAAGTGCGCCTCACCGCTGAGCGCGATCCGGCCAACCTGAAATGGAATGAAGTGGGCGCCGATGTGGTCATCGAGTCCACCGGCCTGTTCCTGGACAAAGCCGGTGCCGAGAAACACCTCGCCGCTGGCGCCAAGAAAGTCATCATCTCTGCCCCGAGCAAGGACGACACACCCATGTTCGTGTTCGGCGTAAACGACAAGACCTATGCCGGTCAGGCCATCATCAGCAATGCGTCATGCACCACCAATTGCCTGGCGCCCGTGGCCAAAGTGCTCAACGACAAATGGGGCATCAAGCGCGGCCTCATGACCACCGTGCACGCCGCCACTGCGACCCAAAAAACCGTGGACGGCCCCAGCAACAAAGACTGGCGCGGTGGCCGCGGCATTCTGGAAAACATCATCCCCTCCAGCACGGGTGCCGCTAAGGCCGTGGGCGTGGTGATTCCCGAGCTCAACAAAAAGCTCACCGGTATGTCTTTCCGCGTACCCACCAGCGACGTGTCAGTGGTGGACCTGACGGTGGAGCTGCTCAAGGAAGCCGACTACAAAGAGATCTGCGCTGAGATGAAAGCGCAAAGTGAAGGCGCCCTCAAAGGCATCCTGGGTTACACCGATGACAAAGTGGTGGCCACCGATTTCCGTGGCGAGACCTGCACCAGCGTGTTCGACGCCGATGCCGGCATCGCGCTGGACAAAACCTTCATCAAGGTGGTGAGCTGGTACGACAACGAGTGGGGCTACTCGAACAAGTGCCTGGAAATGGCCCGCGTGATCTGCAAGTAAGCAGCGCACCGCACAGCAAAAAGCCCGCAGCAGCGGGCTTTTTTTTCGGGCGCTGAACTGCCTTTAGTGCCCATGCTCGGGCACGAGGGCGGCTCAGCTCAGGTGCTTGCCGATCAGGCCGGCGAGCTCGAACATCGTGATTTGCTGCTTGCCGAAAATCGGCAGCAACTTCGCGTCCGCATTGATGGCGCGTTTGTTCGCCGCGTCCTGCAGGCCATTAGCCTTGATGTAGTCCCACAGTTTTTTCACTACCGTGGTGCGGGCCACCAGCTCGTTGCCGATGATGGCCGCCAAGTCGGCGCTGGGCGTAAAGCCGTTGGCAGCCGTGGTTTTGCGCGGTGCCTTGGGTTTTGCGGATTTTTTGGCTGCGACTTTCTTGGCCTTGGTCGCCGTTTTCTTGGCTGCGGGTGCGCCGGCGCCGGCCGCCGCGGTCTTGCGGGGCGGGAATTTGGAGGGTGCGAACTCAAAGCTGACCTTGCCCGCTTCCTTATCCCAAGCCAGCATGGCTTTGAAGGGCCGGCGGGTGCGCATGGACACAAACTTGTCGAGCATGTCGGTTTTGCCTGTTTCCAAGAGCTTGCTCATTTGCTCGCGCATGACGGGCTGCTGCAAGATGATCTGTCCGCTTTTGAAGTCACAACTGGGGGTCGGCTGCGCCAGGGTGGGCACAGATTTTTCGCACACATAGCTCTTGCCGTGCTCGTAAACAGCGCCGCCACATTTGAGGCAAGCACCCAAAGACTCCTTGGCTGAAAAATCGATCAGCTCACCGGTATCACCATCGGCATCTTTGCCGAAGTCGAACTCCAGTTTGTAGTTTTTGGTCTCATCGTCAAATTTGATCACCATCTCTGCGGCGAATGGCCAACCCGCTTTAGAACGGAAGCCATCCAAGGGACCGATGCGCTTGTCACGTAAAAACTGCTCAACCTCGGGCACTTCAAAGGTACGTCCGGCAGGGGTTTTTCCAAATGAGAAGCCGCAACCCTCGCTGGCACCGCTGTGGCCGGTGCAGGTATAGCGGCGGTAGTTTTCTTTGACCACGCCGCCGCAATTGGGGCAAGGCGTTGCCAGCGTGGCATAGTCGCCGGGAATCGTGTCACGGTCGTATTCCTTGGCCTTTTTCACCATGCGCTCGGTCATGGCGGCGATCTCGGCCATGAAGGTGTCGCGACTGAGTTGGCCTTGCTCCATTTGCGCGAGCTTGTGTTCCCACTCGCCGGTGAGCGCCGCTTTGGAGAGCTCTTCCACGCCCAGTCCGCGCAACAGCGTCATGAGCTGGAAAGCTTTGGCCGTGGGGATGAGTTCGCGGCCTTCGCGCAGCATGTATTTTTCGGCGATCAGGCCCTCGATGATGCTTGAGCGTGTGGCTGGCGTGCCCAAGCCCTTTTCCTGCATGGCTTCACGCAACTCATCGTCTTCCACCAGCTTGCCGGCACCTTCCATGGCGCCGAGCAGTGTGGCTTCCGAATAGCGGGCCGGCGGGCGGGTTTTGAGCGCTTTGGGGTCGACCTGCTCAGTATTCACCTGCTCGCCAGGCTTGACGGGCACGAGGTTGGACGCTGATTTCTCGTCGCCATCTTTCACTTCGTCTTGCGCCTCCTTGCCGTAGATGGCCAGCCACCCCGGCTTGACCAGCACCTTGCCTTCGGTCTTGAAGTGGTGGCTCGCAGCGGTGGTGATGCGCGTAGTGACCTGGTACTCGGCGCTGGGGAAGAACACCGCCATGAAGCGGCGCACCACCAGGTCGTACACCTTTTGCTCCGCCTCGCTCAAGCCGCTGGGGGCTTGCAGCGTGGGGATGATGGCAAAGTGGTCGCTGACCTTGGCGTTGTCAAAAATACGCTTGCTCGGCTTGATGTAGCTGTTCTGAAGCGCGGTTTTGGCGTGCGGTGCCAGATGCGCCATGCCGGAGTCGGCCAGCATGGTGAAAGTGTCTTTCACCACGGGCAGGTAGTCTTCGGGCAGGTTGCGCGAGTCGGTTCGCGGGTAGGTCAGCGCTTTGTGGCGCTCGTACAAACTTTGAGCGATTGACAGCGTGGTCTTGGCAGAAAAGCCGAACTTACCGTTGGCCTCGCGCTGCAAGCTGGTCAGGTCAAACAGCAGCGGAGACGCCTGGGTGGTGGGCTTGCTTTCCTCAGTAACGCTGGCCGTTTTGCCACGCACGGCCTGGGCGATTTCCAGCGCTTGCTTTTCAGACCAGACCCGGTCGGCTTTTTGCTCTGCATCAACTTCAGCACCTTCTGTGACTGGCGCTTTTTTCCAGGTGGGGTCAAACCACTTGCCCGGGTACTCACCGGCTTGTGCGCCGAAGCTGGCATGGATTTCCCAGTAGTCGCGGCTGATGAACTTGCGGATTTTTTCTTCACGCTCCACCACCACCGACAAGGTGGGGGTTTGCACCCGACCCACGGTGGTCAGAAAAAAGCCGCCGTCGCGCGAATTGAACGCGGTCATGGCGCGTGTCCCGTTGATGCCCACCAGCCAGTCGGCCTCGGAGCGACAGCGTGCCGCATCGGCTAAGGGCAGCATCTGGGCGTCGCTGCGCAAGCTCTCAAAGCCGTCACGGATGGCCTGGGGCGTCATGCTTTGCAGCCACAAACGTTTGACCGGGTGTTTCACATTGCCGTATTGCTGAATCAGGCGAAAAATCAGCTCGCCTTCTCGCCCAGCGTCGCAGGCGTTGATCAAGGCGTTGACGTCTTTGCGTTTGGCCTGCTTGATCACCGCGTTCAAGCGCGTCTTGGTTTTCTCAATTGGTTTGAGGTCAAAGTGCGGCGGAATGACCGGCAAGTGCGCAAAGCTCCATTTGCCGCGTTTGACGTCGTACTTCTCGGGCGCCTGGATTTCCACCAGGTGGCCTACGGCACTGGTGACGACATAGTTATCGTTCTCAAAATACTCGTCGTATTTGTCAAACTTGCCCGAACTTGGCGTGAGCGCACGCACGATGTCTTGGGCGACGGAGGGCTTTTCTGCAATGACCAGTGTTTTCATCTGACTACAATCCAAGTTCTCGCGTGCGCGTACGTACGCGCACACACGCGGGCACGCACATGCGCGCGCCCATACGAGTTCACCTTACCAAATTTTTCTGACGTGTACAAAAATACTTCCCCACAAGATGGCCGCCGAATTCAAGCACGGCGTTCTGGCGTCCATGGCAAAGGCGTGTTCGCCGTTCAAAATATTGCCGAAGGCGAAACACTCATCGAGTATGTCGGAGAAGTCATCACCTGGAAAGAAGCCCTCAAACGGCACCCCCATGACCCGACCGACCCGAACCACACGTTTTATTTTCACATTGATGAAAAGCGCGTGATTGACGCCAAGGTGGGTGGCAACTCCTCGCGCTGGATCAACCATGCCTGCGATCCGAATTGTGAGGCCGATGAAGACGAGGGCCGCGTCTTCATCAAAGCCTTGCGCAATATCAAGGCGGGTGAAGAACTTAATTACGACTACGGTTTGATCATCGACGCGCCCTACACCAAGAAGCTGTTGGCGCAGTACCCGTGCTGGTGCGGTTCCAAAAATTGCCGTGGCACCTTGCTCTCGCCCCAAGAGGACAAGCCCAAGAAAAAGGCCAAAGTAAAGGCCAAAACCAAAACCAAAACCAAAACCAAGTCCAAAGAAAAAGTTAAAGCTTTGAGCAAGAGTGACGACAAGAACAAGAACAAGAAAAAGAAACCAGCCAAAAGCAAAAACTGACACGACTTACTTTGCGCTAACAAGGCCAACCCATGGCGCCGCCCTTGAGCACACACGCCCCCGCCGATGAGCGCATGGGCCAGTGGCTGTTGGCTGCAAAGACCATCGAGGCGGCCATCGCTTCCAAGCTCAGCGGCTTCTCGGTCGAAGTATTGGCCAGCATCGACTCCACCAATAGCGAGCTCATGCGTCGTGCCCGTGACGGGCTTTGTGCCCCCATCCTGTTGGTCGCGCAAACGCAAACGGCGGGGCGTGGCCGTCTTGGACGTCGCTGGAATAGCCAAGGTGCCGATGTCTGCGCTGAGCAGACAGCCCTCACGTTTTCTTTGGGTCTGCCCTTGCACATGCAGGACTGGTCGGGGCTTTCCTTGGCTGTGGGCCTGAGCGTGGCCAGCAGCCTGCATCCGGATATCTACCTCAAATGGCCCAATGATTTATGGTGGCAAGACCGCAAGCTCGCCGGCATTTTGATCGAGACCGCCGGCATGACTGACGCCTCGCGCTATGCCGTCATCGGCGTGGGTCTGAACATCCTGCCCCCGGACGGGAGCGGTTTGACGACCTCCCCAGCGTGGCTTCGAGCGCTGTGGCCCCAGGCGTCTGCAGCGCAGGCGCTAGAGCGTGTGGCACAGCCCTTGATAGATACCGTGCTTCTTTTTGCGCAGCAAGGCTTTGCACCTTTGCAGGCTGCTTATGCGGCGCGTGACGCTTTGCAAGGTCGCACGGTGACCCTGAGCGATGGCACCATGGGCCAGGCCCAAGGCGTGGATACCGCAGGTGCCCTGCTGGTGCATACTGCTGCTGGTTTGAAAAAAATCACCACGTCTGAGGTGAGTGTGCGCCCAACTTCTTAAGATCTTTTGCTTCATGCTTCGATTCCTTGTTTTGTTGCTGCTTCTGGCCAATGGCCTGTACTTCGGTTGGACGCAGGGTTTTTTCAAAACCTACGGCTGGGCGCCGAGAGAGCCGTCCGAGCCACAAAGGCTTCAGCAGCAGATCAAACCGGAGGCCATTAATGTGCTCGCCCCGGAGGATCGGCGCGCAGTAGCGGCTGCAACGTCCGCTCCCACCAAGTCCTCCGAATGTCTCAAGAGTGGTTTGATCGCGGCCCCCCGATTGGAGAGCGTGCGCCGTGCACTCAATGCTTGGCCTGAAGGGACATGGCAGCTTGACGCGGTGGCGGAGTCGGGACGCTGGATGGTTTACATGGGCAAATTCGCCAACGCCGAAGCGCAAGCCAAAAAGCGGGCTGAGCTTGAGCGACTCAACGTCAAGATGGAGCCGCTGCAAAACGCCGATTGGGAATTGGGCTTGTCCTTGGGCGGCTACCCATCACAAGCCTTGGCAGACGAAGCGCTGGCGGCTTTGCAAAAACGCGGTGTACGCACTGCACGTGTGGTGCAAGAGCTATCGGGCAAGCAGGGCAGTGTGCTGACCATCGCGGCCTTAGACGATGCGCTGCGAGCACGTGTGGCCGCGCTCAAACCGGTGCTCGGTGGTGTTGAGCTCTCAAGCTGCCCTTGAGCACAGGGTTGGCGCGATACAAGGGCCTACACAACAACGAAGTCAGACGGCCAGCGCGCCTCACGCGCGCAGGGATGTCGGGTGATCCCGGTGGATGTCAAAACGCACGGTGAATTGCGCGCCCGGTGAGCTATGGCCCGGTCGGGTGTCTTCTACCGTGATGGTGGCCTGGTGCTGACGCGCAATCTCTTGCGCAATTGGCAACCCAAGGCCTGAGCCATCCGCATCGACATCCAGCGCGCGGTAAAACGGTTGGAACACCAACTCCCGCTCAGAGGCCGCAATGCCGGGGCCCGAGTCTTCAACCTGCAACACCAGCACGCGGCCAAACGGGTCCGCCAGGACGCGCGCAGTGATCACACCGGGCGCGTCGACGCTAGAAGGCGTGTAGTTGATGGCATTGATGACCAAGTTGCGGATGAGCTCTTTGAGCAAGGTAGGGTTGCCTTCCAGCGCCACGCCCGGTGTGCCGGGTTGAGCGCCTTCCAGCCCTAGATCAATGTGCTTGTCCATGGCCAGTGGCACACAGTCTTGCACCACCTCCAGCGTCAGTTCCGCCAAGTCGCAATGCTGGCGGTTCATGGCGCTCACATTGCCTTCGGCGCGGGCCAAGGCCAGCAATTGGTTCACGGTGTGGGTGGCACGAATGGACGAGCGCACGATTTGCTGCATGGACTGCTTGAGTTCTTCGGTGCTGGTGCCATCGCGTTGGGCCAGATCGGCTTGCATGCGCAAACCGGCCAAAGGCGTTTTGAGTTGGTGCGCCGCATCCGCCAGAAAGCGTTTTTGGGTGGCCATCGATTCGGTTAGGCGCGCCAGCAAATCGTTGACGGACGCCACCAGGGGCGCGACTTCCATCGGAACGGCTTGCGTGTCCAGAGGGCTCAAGTCGTCGGGCTTGCGCGCGCGGATACGTTCTTCGAGCTGGTTAAGCGGTTTGATCGCTTGCACCAGGGCCAGCCAGACCAGCAGCACGGCCACGGGCAAGGTCACAAACTGGGGCAGCATCACCCCTTTGATGATCTCTGCGGCCAGGACCGAGCGTTTGTCCAGTGTCTCAGCCACTTGGACCAGCGCGAGCTTGCTGTCGGGCAGGTTCAGCGGCACCCACATGTACGCGATACGCACACTGGTACCGCGGTACTCGTCGTCGCGCAAGGCCACTTGGCCCGGGGCGATTTTTTCTTCATCCGACGGCCAGGGCAAGTCGCGCTCACCGCTGAGGTAAACCCCTGTGGGGCCCAAGACCTGGTAGTACACCGTGTCGGCGTCATCGGCGCGCAGCAATTCACGTGCCGGCAAGGGCAGGTTGAACTGCACATGGTGCTGGTTGACCATCACCAACTGCGCCAAGGCGTTGACGTTGTACTCCAGCGCCCGGTCAAAAGGCTTGCCGGCAATGCCTTGTGCCACCAGCCAGGTCAGCACCAGGCTGATGGGCCACAGCAGCAGCAGTGGCGTGAGCATCCAGTCCAGGATTTCGCCAAACAGCGAGCGCTGCTCGCGCTTGAAAAGTTTCATTTAGCTGGGAATTTTCTCTAAGCAGTAGCCCAGACCACGCACGGTCGCGATGCGGATGGGGCCCTTCTCGATTTTTTTGCGCAAGCGGTGGATGTAGACCTCGATGGCGTTGTTGCTCACCTCTTCACCCCATTCGCACAAACGCTCCACCAGCTGGTCTTTGCTGACCAGGCGGCCCGTGCGTTGCAACAGCACTTCGAGCAAACCCAATTCACGCGCTGACAACTCCACCATCTTGCCGTCAATGGTGGCCACCCGGCCGGCCTGGTCGTAGACCAAGGGGCCGTGCTTGATGTTGCTGCTCGCACCTCCCATGCCGCGACGTACCAAGGCGCGTACGCGCGCTTCGAGTTCTTGCAGGCTAAAGGGCTTGGCCATGTAGTCGTCAGCGCCGTAATCCAAGCCTTTGACACGCTCCTCAACGCTGTCGGCGGCGGTGAGGATGAGCACGGGCAAGGTGGAGCCGCGGGCACGGAGTTTTTTGAGCACTTCCAAACCGTGCAGACGCGGCAGGCCCAAATCCAAAATCAGAAGATCGAATTCTGTGTTGGTCATCAAGGCCGCATCGGCCTCGGTTCCGCTGGCGACGTGGTTGACGGCTGCGCCCGAGCTGCGCAAGGTGCGCAACAGGCCATCGGCCAAGACCTGGTCATCCTCTGCGATCAGAATTCTCATGGTTTGTCTCCTGGGCTGCGCGGCGCTGGTTTGTTTTGCCGTCCCTGTGATGAGGCCGATTTTAGGCCCGTCCTTCAGGCTGCCTGAAAAAAGGTGCGCAAACGGTTCGCTGCATCAGGCCGCGTAGGCTTCCAGCCCCAGCGCGATCACGGTAGCCACCTCATCGCCCACGGCTTGCCGCAACTCGGCCTCGGCCTGAGTCACCGCCTGCTCGAAAGCCCGCAGCCACGCTAAGCCGTCTGGCGTGAACACCACCCGCTTGGCGCGGGCGTCGCGCACATCGGCTTCGCGTCGGACCAAGCCCCAGGCCTCGCATTGCGTGAGCAACTGTCCCATGGCCTGTTTGCTCATGCCGGCCAGCTCGGCCAGTTCCGTCAAGCGCGAGCCTTGCAGCGACAAATGACGGGTGATGTGGATGTGGGCCGCGCTGACCTGACCGCGGGCGGCCAGGTTGGACAGCGCCAAAGGCACGTCCACATTGCCGGCCATGAGCTGCAAGACGCGCTCGTCAAAGCGGCGCATGGACAGCCCCAGCAAGCGACCCAGATGGGTTTGCCGCCAACCATCTTCTACCGGGGGTGTATTTTTGGACATGCTTAAATAGTAATGCAAACTGACTAAAAAAACCATTTACCTGAACCAACAACCCTACTAAACTACTGTTCAAGCATCCAGTCTGTGAATAAAGCCAGAGGGTGCGACAACCTCAACATTGAACCTCAAGGAGACGACCATGGACGCAGCAGTCAAAGGCCAAAACGCCGCCAACAGCGAAAAAACCAAAGCTTTGCAGGCCGCATTAGCGCAAATCGAGAAGCAATTCGGCAAAGGCACCATCATGCGTCTGGGCGAGGGCGAGGTGATCGAGGACATCCAGGTGGTGTCCACCGGTTCGCTGGGCCTGGACATTGCCTTGGGCGTGGGCGGTTTGCCGCGCGGTCGCGTCATCGAAATTTACGGCCCGGAGTCGTCCGGCAAAACCACGCTGACGCTGCAAGTCATCAGCGAGATGCAAAAAATCGGCGGCACCTGCGCCTTTGTGGATGCCGAGCACGCCTTGGACATTCAGTACGCGCAGAAGCTGGGCGTGAACTTGCAAGACCTCTTGATCAGCCAGCCCGACACCGGCGAGCAGGCACTGGAGATTGTGGACAGCCTGGTGCGCTCCGGCGCGGTGGATCTGGTGGTCGTGGACTCGGTGGCGGCACTCACCCCCAAGGCCGAGCTCGAAGGCGAAATGGGCGACAGCCTGCCCGGTTTGCAAGCGCGACTGATGAGCCAAGCACTGCGCAAGCTCACCGCCACCATCAAGAAAACCAACTGCACGGTCA
>CANGMW010000060.1 GCA_947454695.1 Comamonadaceae bacterium
ACCGCAAGCCGAAAATAAAGAGGACGACGATGAAACTTTTTTCGCGCGCCACGAACCAAGTCATGACAATACGCCCGAAGCGGAACTGGCGGCCAAGGAAATCGTCACGATGGTGAATACAGCCTTGCAGGCTTTACCGGATGACTTACGACAAGCCATCAGTTTGCGGGAAATGGACGGGCTCAGTTATGAGGACATTGCAGACATCATGAATTGCCCGGTAGGGACCGTCAGATCGCGCATTTTTCGCGCCAGGGAGGCGATTTCTGCCAAGATCAAACCGATGCTGGAAAACCAAACAGGGAAGCGCTGGTGATGCCGTGACGTCAAAAATTCAAACTGACCCCAATGAACTGATCTCCGCCCTGATGGACGGCGATACAACGCCCGCCGAGCTCTCGCTTGCTCTGACGTCGCTTAAGCACAGCGCGGTGGCGCGTGAGCGCTGGGATGCTTACCACGTCATCAGTGAGTCGATGCGCGGACAAGAAGCAGGGAGTTCACTCTCGGCTTCGCTTGGGTTCGCGGCTCGTTTTCGCGACCGGCTGGCACAAGAAAAATATCAGGGCGCACCGTTGACGCAACACCTGCCCACAGACCAGATTATTTCTCCCGTTCGACCCGTGGCCTCGGCAGTCCAAGACAGTGCCAACGATGCGGTGTTCAAGTGGAAATTGGTCTCCGGCTTGGCATCTGTCATGGCGGTCGCCGTGATGGGCTGGCATTGGACGGGTGGCAACAGCACGACGGTGAAGGCGCCACAGTGGGCCAGTTCGACGCCGAGCAGCCAGCCCGTCATGATTCGCGACCCGCGACTTGACCGTCTTTTGGCGGCTCATCAACAGCACAGCGGGTTTTCTGATTCTCAAATGACGAGTGGTTTTTTGCGTCATGCCACTTACAACGTGTCAGAGCCATGATCCTCAAGCTGCGAACCTTGAAAAGTTTGTTGCGGGCGATGGCCCTGGTTGCTAGCCTTGTTGCAACCGGCATCGCTTGGGCGCAGACACAGCCCGCTGCATCTCTTGAAGCCACCCCTGTGGCCGCTCGAACGGCTTCCCAGTGGCTGTTGAGAATGCATGAGGCACCGCGCCACCACAATTACATGGGCACCTTGGTGGTCTCTTCGGGCGCCATGATGGCCAGTTCCCGGGTCTGGCATGTGTGCGATGGCGATGTAATTTTGGAGCGGGTTCAGTCGCTCAATGGCGTGCCACGCATCACGTTCAGACGCGACCAAAACGTTATCACTTTCCTGCCAAAAACCAAGCGTGCATTTACCGAAATACGCGATTCATTGGGGTTGCTCAACAGCCGGGTCAGCGCCACCGACACCACTGTCGATCAGTTTTACACGGCGCGATTTTTAGGCGCTGAACGCCTGGCGGGGCTGGAGGTCGATGTGGTGCTCATTGAGCCACGCGACAAGTACCGATTTGCCTACAAAATTTGGACCGAAAAGCAAACAGGCCTCATCGTCAAGATGGAGACGCTCAACGAGCAGGGCTACACCATGGATCAAGTGGGCTACACCGAGATGCGTTTGTCACCCGCCATCACCCCGCGCCATGTGGCGAACCTGATGGCGCAAACGCAAGGCTACACGGTGCAGTCTTTGGAGGTGAAGAAAACCTCGGCGCAGGCGATGGGCTGGTCCATTAAAAAAGATGTTCCGGGCTTTAAATCGATGAGCACCTACCTGCGACCTGCAGAGGCTGGCTTGAAGCATCAGACCGTTCAGTGGATTTTTTCAGATGGATTGGCTTCGGTGTCTGTGTTCATTGATCCTTTTGACCCGCATTTGCACAGACAAGAGGGCTTGATGATCACGGGGGCCACCCATACATGGGTCAAGCGTTTGCAAATGCACAAGCAAGACTGGGTGGTCACCGTGGTGGGCGAGGTGCCTGTAGCAACCCTGCAGTTGTTCTCAAAGTCTATAGACCGGTCCACCCCTTAATTTTGACGGTTTGCTCGCAACAGTTCATCAGCAATGTAGTTTGAAGAAGGGTTAAGAATGATGCAGTTATTCAATTCGACATGGCGCCGTCTCGGCTGGCAAATAGCGGCCGGTGGGAGTGTGTGCTTGGCCATGCTGTGCGCCAGCCTGCCCGCTCACGCCCAAGGCGCCCGGGCCTTGCCAGACTTCACCGATTTGGTCGAACAGGTAGGTCCTTCTGTGGTGAACATCCGAACCCTGGAGAAAGTGTCGGCCAAAGGGGGCGGGGAAGGCGGGGTTGACGAAGAAATGCAAGAGTTTTTTCGTCGCTTTGGCATTCCCATTCCCAATGCACCTCGTCAGGGCCAACGACCCGGGCGCCCTCAGCCCAAAGACGATGAAGAACAGCCCCGTGGGGTGGGCTCTGGCTTCATCATCACCGCCGACGGTTATGTGATGACCAACGCGCACGTGGTGGACGGGGCTGATGCCGTCATCGTCACACTCACCGACAAGCGCGAATTCAAAGCCAAGATCGTGGGCGCTGACAAGCGCACCGATGTGGCGGTTGTGAAAATTGAAGCGACCGGCCTGCCTGCTGTGAAATTCGGCGATGTGGGCCGCTTGCGGGTTGGCGAATGGGTGATGGCGATTGGCTCTCCATTTGGGCTGGAGAACACCGTCACCGCCGGTATTGTGAGTGCCAAGCAGCGGGATACGGGCGATTACCTGCCGTTCATTCAGACCGATGTGGCCATCAACCCGGGCAACTCCGGCGGGCCGCTCATCAATATGCGGGGCGAGGTCGTGGGCATCAACAGCCAGATCGCATCACGCTCCGGTGGCTACCAAGGCATCTCGTTTGCCATTCCGATTGACGAGGCCTCAAGGGTCAGTGAGCAGCTCCGTTCCAACGGGCGGGTGACGCGTGGACGCATTGGCGTTCAGATTGATCAGGTCAGCAAAGAGGTCGCTGAATCCATCGGTCTGGGAAAACCTATGGGCGCCCTGGTACGCGGTGTTGAAGAAGGCTCCCCGGCGGCCAAAGCCGGTCTTGAAGCGGGCGACATCATCACCCGCTTCGAGGGCAAAGTGATCGAAAAATCTTCCGACCTGCCGCGCCAAGTCGGTAATACCAAACCGGGCACGCGTGCCACGCTGACGATTTTCCGACGTGGGGCCACCAAAGATGTGAGCATCACGATTGGCGAGGTGGAAGCCGAAAAGACGGCCGCCAAGGGCAAAGACCGTGACGAGAAAGCCCGTCAGGCCAGCGCAGCCCAGTTCCTGGGCCTTTCTGTCAGCGATCTCACCGATGCCCAGAAAAAAGAGCTCAAATTAACGGGTGGCGTTCGGGTCGACGCTGCTGCTGATGCAGCGCAGCGGGCCGGATTGCGTGAAGGCGACATCATTTTGGAAATCGCGAATGTCGAGACGCCCAACGTCAAAGCCTTTGAGGCGGCAATGGCCAAGCAAGACAAAAAGGCCGGGGTGAGTGTGCTGTTTCGTCGTGCAGAGTGGGCGCAATACACGGTGATACGTCCTAAACGCTGAGACCTTGTTGTCCAAAAGCCCCTCAATCCCAGACGGTTTTGAGGGGCTTTGTACTGATTAGGCGTGGAAAAAATTTATTTCGAAATTATTTTTGAAGCCGTTTTCAGAGAATTATTAGTTGGCGTCTACTAACTTAAAAACCTGCCTGTGTGAATTTGGTTAGAATAAAGCCTGTTGTTCTAAGATTAATGGCATAACTGAACGCTATGAATCCACGATGCGGGATGTTCGACCAGTAATCCACCGCGATCCACAGATCGCCCACAAGTTGTCCAGAAGTTAAACCCCTAGTATTGTTAATAAGCTGTGTATAAGATTCCTGTCGCGATGCTGCAACGTCCCCTCATCCCTATTTTTTGCGCTGTACGAACGGGGCTTTTTGCCTACAATGAAGTTCCAGCTATCGCAGTTGCCAAAGATTGTTGGTTCAGGGCGCGTCACCACTCGACGCGCCCTTTTTTCTTTCCGCGTCGTTTTAATTCAATCACTTGAAGCTCATCGTTGATGAATCACATCAGAAATTTTTCCATCATTGCCCACATCGATCACGGCAAATCCACGCTGGCTGATCGCTTGATTCAGCGTTGTGGCGGCTTGGAGGCGCGCGACATGCAAGCGCAGGTGCTGGACTCGATGGACATCGAGAAAGAGCGTGGGATAACCATCAAGGCGCAGACCGCTGCACTGCAATACAAGGCACGTGATGGCAAGGTCTACCACCTGAATTTGATCGACACGCCGGGCCACGTCGACTTTTCCTACGAAGTCTCGCGCTCCTTGTCGGCGTGCGAAGGCGCACTCTTGGTGGTGGATGCCAGCCAAGGCGTCGAGGCGCAAACGGTTGCCAACTGCTACACGGCTTTGGATCTCGGCGTTGAAGTGGTGCCGGTGCTTAACAAAATGGATTTGCCCAACGCGGATCCTGAGAACGCCAAAACGGAAATCGAAGACGTCATCGGTGTCGATGCGTCAGATGCCATCCCCTGTTCAGCCAAAACCGGCATGGGGGTGGACGATATTCTGGAAGCGATTGTGGCGCGCGTACCCGCGCCGCGTGGCAACCCCAATGGTCCTTTGCGGGCGATGATCATCGACAGCTGGTTTGACAGCTATGTGGGCGTGGTGATGCTGGTACGCGTAGTGGACGGTCGTTTGTCCAAAGGCGAGCGCATCAAGATGATGGCTTCGGGCGCTGTGTACAACGTGGATAACCTGGGCGTCTTCACGCCTGCCAACAAGCCGCTGGAGTCGCTGGAGGCCGGGCAGGTGGGCTACATCATCGCCGGCATCAAAGAGCTGCAGGCGGCCAAAGTGGGCGACACCGTCACCCTGGAAAAGAAGCTCCCAAACAACGAAGGTCCGGCTACCGAAGCCTTGGCCGGCTTCAAGGAAATCCAGCCGCAGGTGTTTGCCGGTCTGTACCCGACAGAAGCCAACCAGTACGACTCACTCAGGGACGCCCTGGAAAAACTCAAGCTCAACGATGCCTCTTTGCATTACGAGCCGGAAGTCTCGCAAGCTCTGGGTTTTGGTTTCCGCTGCGGTTTCCTGGGCTTGCTGCACATGGAAATCGTGCAGGAGCGTCTTGAGCGGGAGTTTGACCAGGACCTGATCACCACCGCGCCCAGCGTGGTCTATGAAGTCGTACGCGGCAGCGGCGAAGTGGTGATGGTGGAGAACCCCTCCAAGATGCCCGACATCGGTCAGATCCAGGAAATCCGTGAGCCCATCGTGACCGTGCATTTGTACATGCCGCAAGACTATGTAGGTCCAGTGATGACGCTGGCCAACCAAAAGCGCGGCGTACAACTCAATATGGCTTACCACGGCCGTCAGGTGATGCTGACCTATGAGCTGCCGCTGGGCGAGATCGTGCTGGACTTCTTTGACAAACTCAAGAGCGTGAGTCGCGGCTACGCCAGCATGGATTACGAGTTCAAGGAGTTCCGTGCCTCCGATGTGGTGAAGGTGGACATCTTGCTCAATGGCGAGAAGGTCGACGCCTTGTCCATCATCGTGCACCGCAGCCAGTCGCAGTACCGGGGTCGTGCTGTGGTGGCCAAGATGCGCGAGATCATCAGCCGCCAGATGTACGACGTGGCCATTCAAGCCGCGATTGGCGCGAACATCATTGCGCGTGAAACGATCAAGGCTTTGCGAAAAAATGTGCTGGCAAAATGTTATGGCGGTGACATCAGCCGCAAACGCAAGCTACTTGAAAAACAAAAAGCAGGTAAAAAACGCATGAAGCAGATCGGTTCGGTCGAGGTGCCGCAGGAGGCTTTCCTGGCTATTTTGCAGGTAGAAGATTGATGCAGATTCTCACGTCTATTGTTCTGGCGGCTTTCGCGGCTTATATCGGGGCCTGGTACTTTGGCAATATTGAAGGCAATTTTGCGTTGCTGCTTTTTATGGCCACGGTGGTGACCGGGGTCTACTGGCTGGCTGAGCGATTTCACTTTTTGCCTCAGCGCCAGCAAGCCGCCTTGGCGCTGCAGGCTCAAGCCGAGCAGCGCCGGCAAGAATTGGCCTCACAGGGCATCACACAAGTCGACAGCGATATTTTCAAGGCCCAAGAAAAGCTGATGATGCAGCCTTGGTGGTTGGATTGGACGGCCGGGTTGTTCCCGGTCATCGTGGCTGTGTTCTTGTTGCG
Source organism: Comamonadaceae bacterium (assembly GCA_947454695.1). Taxonomy (GTDB): domain Bacteria; phylum Pseudomonadota; class Gammaproteobacteria; order Burkholderiales; family Burkholderiaceae_C; genus CANGMW01. The sequence continues at coordinate 6,150 of CANGMW010000060.1, forward strand.
CTCATTTTTGTTCGAGCCCTTCAAAATCCCCTCTGGCTCCATGATCCCAACCCTGCTGGTCGGCGATCTGATCCTGGTCAATAAATTTCACTATGGCATTCGCTTGCCAGTCTTGAACAAAAAAATCTCCGACGGCCATCCGGTCGAACGGGGCGACGTTATGGTGTTTCGTTATCCGCCCAAACCCAGTCTGGATTACATCAAACGCGTGATCGGTGTGCCCGGAGATGAGGTGGCTTATTTGAACAAGCGCCTCACCATCAATGGGCAAGTCGTGCCCACCCAGTCGGTACCCGAGTTTTTTGACGAAGACATGATGCGCTATTTCAAGCAGTACGAAGAAGATCTGCAGGGCGTGAAGCACCGTGTTCTGAATGAAGACGACCGTCCCGCGTTTGTGGCGGGCGCCGACGATTTTGCTTTCCGGAAAAACTGTACGTACAGCGTGGAGGGCGTGGTCTGCAAGGTGCCGGCCGGTCACTACTTTATGATGGGTGACAACCGCGATAATTCAATGGATTCGCGTTATTGGGGTTTTGTGCCTGACCAAAACATTGTGGGCAAAGCCTTTTTTGTCTGGATGAATTTCAGTCACCCCAATCGCATTGGGGCATTTCACTGATAGCCAATTTTTGGGGAGGTCGATGTGAAGACAACAACTATCAAATCAAAACAATCGGGTCTAGGGTATTTGGGCATGTTGCTGGTGGGCATCATGCTAGCTTGCAGCGGCGTCGTCTTGGCGCAAGTGTTCCCAACCTTGCTGGAATTTCAAGCCGTATCCAAAGCCGTCCATAAAGCAAGCTTGGTCGATTCGGAAGACGAGGCTCGCCGAGTTTTTGAGCGAGCTGCGGCCATTGACGATATCCATTCGATCCAAGCCAAGGACCTGGACATCCGAAAATTGAGCGGCAAATTGAAAATCGAATTTGCTTACGAACGCGAGATTCATCTTGCAGGTCCCGCGTGGCTCACACTCAAATACGAAGGTCAATCGAAATAGCGTGACTGATGCACTCCAAGCCCTGCAAGACCGCTTGCAACACCATTTCAGCAACCCAAGTCTCTTGGGGCAGGCACTTACACATCGCAGCTTTTCTGCGGACCACAACGAACGCCTTGAATTCTTAGGCGACTCGGTGCTGAGTCTGGCCATTTCCAGTTTGCTGTACGAGCGCCTGAGCGGCTTGCCCGAAGGCGATCTGTCTCGCATTCGCGCCAACTTGGTTAAGCAAGACACCTTGCACCAACTCTCCGTTGAACTGAGGCTGCCCGAGGTGGTTCGTCTGGGCGAGGGCGAGGTGCGCTCAGGCGGGAGTAAACGTCCCTCCATCCTCGCTGATGCCTTGGAAGCCGTGATTGGTGCGGTCTATCTGGATGCCGGATTTTTGGCGGCCGAGTCGCTGGTTCACCGCCTCTTCAATGCGGTGGAAATCAATCCGCAAATGCAAGCCAGTGCCAAAGATGCCAAAACAGAACTTCAAGAGTGGCTGCAAGGCCGCAAGATGAAACTTCCCCTTTACCGCGTCGTGGGTACGATGGGCATGGCGCACAAACAAACCTTCGATGTGGAATGCGAGATCATTGAAATCAACCTGATTGAGCGTGGTATTGGCGGCTCACGCCGTGCTGGCGAGCAGGCGGCTGCGGCGGCCATGTTGCAGACACTCAAATCCAAGGGGCTCGCGTGAATACAGAACTGGAAGTCAGCGCCGATGTTTCGGGTCGACGCTGTGGTTTGGTGGCCATTGTGGGTAAGCCCAATGTGGGTAAATCCACCTTGCTCAATGCCTTGGTGGGACAAAAAATCAGCATCACTTCGCGCAAGGCTCAGACCACGCGTCACCGCATCACCGGCATGCACACGCTGGGCAAAACACAATTCGTTTTTGTGGATACCCCCGGTTTTCAGACGCGGCATAACAACGCCTTGAACCGCTCGCTTAACAAAACCGTGATGGGCGCAGTGGGCGATGTGGATCTGATTTTGTTTGTGGTCGAGGCGGGCATGTTCAACCAAGCCGATGCCAAAGTGCTGTCGGTCTTGGGCAAAGACATTCCGACTTTGCTCGTGGCCAACAAGTTAGACCAAGTGAACCGTCGCGCTGACATTGCGCCGTGGTTGCAGGGGATGCAGCAGCGTCACAGCTTTGCCGAGTTTGTGCCCATGTCGGCCAAGAATGCCAAGGACATTGAACGATTGCTGGGTATTTGTGAGAAGTATTTGCCCGAGCAGGACTGGTGGTATGCGGATGACGAGCTGACTGACCGCAGTGAAAAATTTTTGGCCAGTGAGACGGTCCGCGAAAAACTCTTTCGCTTAACCGGCGACGAGCTGCCCTACACCTCGACCGTGGTGATTGACAAATTCGAAGAAGAAGCGGGCCGCGGCAAGCAAAAGCGCTTTGTCAAAATTGCCGCCACCATCGTGGTGGAGCGCGAAGGCCACAAGGCCATGGTGATCGGAGACAAAGGCGAGCGTATCAAGCGCATCGGCACCGAAACCCGGATGGAATTAGAAAAACTCATGGATGCCAAAGTGTTTTTAGAACTCTGGGTCAAGGTTCGCTCAGGCTGGGCAGACGATGAGGCCCGCGTGCGCTCCTTCGGCTATGAGTGAGCATGGCGGCCAAGCGCATCTCCGATGAGCCAGCCTATGTGCTGCATCGCTACGATTGGAGCGAATCGAGTCTGATTCTGGAAGTCTTCACCCGTCACCATGGACGCATCGCCCTGGCGGCCAAAGGGGCCAAACGGCCCAGTTCCAGTTTTCGTCCTGTCTTGTTGCCCTTGCAGCCGCTGCGTTTAAATTTCGGCGGCGACGCGGAAATTCGCAGCCTCAAAGCCGCCGAATGGGTGGGCGGTCATGTCATGCCGACAGGCGAATCACTGCTCTCGGGCTATTACCTGAATGAGCTCATCATGTTGCTGTTGGCCCGTGATGACCCGCACCCTGCCTTGTTTGACATCTACAGCCAAGTGGTGGCGGTGTTGGCCAGTGACCATGGCGAGGTACTGCCAACCGCCCTGCGCGCGTTTGAGTTGCTGCTCTTGCGGGAAATCGGTTTGCTGCCGCAACTCGATGCCCAAACGCTTACCTTGTCCGATCTTCAGGCCCAAGCCCGCTACAGCCTGGTGCCTGAAGGCGGTTTGCGCTTGAGCAACGGCCAGGACCGCGCCAGCCTCACGGGCGCACAGTGGTTGGAGGTACAGCGCTCCTTGCAAACCGGCGCGCCGTTCACCGACACACTGCGCGCCTGCGCCGAGGTCATGACGGATTTAAAGCCCCAGTTGCGGGCCTTGCTCAATTACCATTGTGGGGTGGGCACTTTGCGAACCCGGCAAATGATGAGGGACATTCAGTCACTCTAGTTGCTATTTTGCCTTTGCCTTCTTTTAGCAATGACTTATCGATTCCCTAATAACATCAATGCCATGAATGCAGTGCACGCTACCGCGCTATCGGTCAACCTCAACAAGGTGGCGCTGGTTCGCAACACCCGACACTTGGGCATTCCCAGTGTTTTGCGCGCCGCCACGCTGTGTTTGCAGGCAGGTGCGCACGGCATCACAGTGCATCCGCGTCCGGATGAGCGACACATCCGCGCAGGCGATGTGCATGAGTTGGCCCAATTGCTCAAAGCGTGGCCGCAGTGCGAATTCAATATCGAAGGCAACCCGTTTCATAACTTGATGAACTTTGTGCGTGTACTGCGCCCGCAGCAAGCCACTTTCGTGCCCGATGGCGAGGGGCAGTTCACCAGTGACCACGGCTGGCGTTTCCCGCAGGACGCGGACCAGTTGCGCCCGTTGATTACTGAGGCCAAGGCCTTGGGTGTGCGGGTCAGTCTGTTCATGGACGCCGACCCGCAAGCCATGGCGGCCGCCAAAGCCGTGGGGGCAGACCGGGTGGAGCTGTACACCGAGCCCTATGCCGCCGCCTGGGGCGGGCCTGAACAATCGCGCCAGCTGCAGCGTTTTGCTGCTGCCGCGCAGGCCGCGCAAGCGGTCGGCCTGGAGGTCAACGCCGGGCATGATTTGAATCGCGACAACCTGGCTGATTTTCTCAAGGGCGTGCCCGGCGTGAAAGAAGTCTCGATCGGCCACGCCCTGATCGCTGACGCGCTCGAGCTGGGCTACACCGAGACGGTGAAGGCGTATCTGGACTGCATGCCCCCGCCAGCGCCCGTTCAAACGCTAAGCAAACCATGATCTACGGCATCGGCACCGACATCTGTGACGTGCGTCGCATTCGTGCCAGCCTGGATCGGCATGGCGAGCGCTTTGCCAAAAAAATCCTCAGTGACGCTGAGTTCAGTACCTGGCAGGCGCGCAGCGCGCGCTGGCCTGAGCGGGGTGTGCGTTACCTCGCCACCCGGTTCAGTGCCAAGGAAGCGTTTTCCAAAGCCATTGGCCTGGGCATGCGCATGCCCATGACCTGGCGTTTGTGCGAGGTGAGTAAACAGCCTTCGGGCAAACCAGGCATCGTCTTGCATGGTGTGCTCAAAGATTGGGTCGAGGCGCGCGGTTTATCGGTGCATGTGAGTGTGACCGATGAGTCCGACTACGCCGCCAGCTTTTGCGTTGTGGAAACAGCATCCGGGCCTTCTGCCTGAACGTATTGCTTCAAAATTTTTTGAAAGTCATTCATGAGCCTCCATGCGCCCCTGATCATTGACATTGCCGGCACTGAACTCAGCAAGATCGATCGCCGACGCCT
>CANGMW010000061.1 GCA_947454695.1 Comamonadaceae bacterium
GGCTCGCCCACCTGCAGTCCGACCTGATTGAACCAGCCACGCCGCAAGGGCTTGACCATGGCGATGCCGTTTTCAATCCGGCTGAAAAATGAACCCCACAGATGGGTCAACGCCATCGGAATCACCGGGGCCGTCACACCCCGGCTTTGCGCACTTTGCAGGAGCTTGAGAACACCGCCTTTGAATGCCTGCAGCTGACCATCACGGGTAATGCTGCCCTCCGGGAAGATGCACACCAGCTCACCTTCCTCGAGTCGTTGCACCGCCACCGCCATGGCCGCGGCGTACACCTGGGGCGATTCAGTCTTGGGTGCAATCGGAATGGCTTTGACCAATTGAAACAGCCAACCCAGCACGGGCACTTTGAAAATCTGGTGGTCCATGATGAAATAAATCGGGCGGGGGCTCGCCGCCATGAGCAGCACGGCATCAACATAGCTCACATGGTTGCAAGCCAGAATGGCCGAGCCTTGTGAGGGAATGCGATCTTCATTGAAGATCTTGAACCTGTAAAGCGTGTGCGAGAGCACCCAGGCCACAAAGCGCAGCAAATACTCGGGTACCAGCAGGAAGATGTAGGTGGCAACGAGCGCATTGGCCACCGCGGTGAACAGAAAAATCTCAGGGATGGTGCAACCGAGTTTCAGCAACACCCCCGCGATCAGCGCGCTGGCAATCATGAACAAAGCGTTGAGAATATTGTTGGCCGCGATGATGCGCGCCCGGTGCGTGGCCTGGCTGCGCAGCTGGATCAAGGCGTACATGGGCACGCTGTACAAGCCGGCAAACAGACTCAGCAAGAGCAAATCCGCCATCACCCGCCAGTGGTGGACCTGGCTTAAAAATTCGCCCGCCCCCATCAGGCCCGAGCCTGGCAAACCAGCGCTGGCGAAATACAGGTCAGCTGAAAACAGACTCATGCCGATGGCACCCAAGGGCACCAAGCCAATCTCGACATGGTGACGGCTGAGTTTTTCGCACAACAGCGAGCCGGTGCCGATACCGATTGAAAACACCACCAGCAAGAGCGAGGCCACATGCTCGTCGCCATGCAGGACATCTTTCGCAAAACTCGGGAACTGACTCAAAAACATGGCGCCAAAGAACCACATCCAGCTGATACCCAAAAGCGAGCGAAATACCGAAGCATTGCTGCGGGCCAGGCGCAGGTTTCGCCAAGTCTCAGTCACCGGGTTCCAGTTGACTTTCAGCTTGGCATCGGTGGCCGGTGTCAGCGGGATCAAGCCGGCGGCCAAGCGCCCCAGCAAGGCAACACCCACACAGGCCACCGCCACCACCGCATGCCCCACTGCGGGCAGGGCCACCAACAGACCGCCCACCACATTGCCCAGAAGAATGGCCACAAACGTGCCCATCTCCACCATGCCGTTGCCGCCGGTCAACTCCCGCTCGCTCAAGACCTTGGGGAGGTAGGCAAACTTGACCGGTCCAAACACGGCGGAGTGTGTGCCCATTAAAAAAATACACAGCAAGAGGATGCCCACCTGGTGGCTGATGAATCCATACGCCGCCACCAACATGATGAGGATCTCGAAATTTTTGACAAACCGGATGGTGCGCGTCATCTCGAATTTGTCGGCCAGTTGGCCGGCGGTGGCAGAGAACAACAAAAATGGCAGGATGAACAAGGCCCCGATCACCAAACCCGCCATGGCCGGCTCAAGCCAGCTGATCTGCAATTGGTAGGTCACCATGACGGTCAGCGCGAACTTGAACAAGTTGTCGTTGGCCGCACCTGAAAACTGCGTCCAGAAAAACGGCGCAAAGCGGCTTTGCTTTAACAGCGAAAACTGGCTGGACTGGGATGTGTCGCTCATGAATTGCCTCTCGGTCTTGCTCTTTTCTATCGGGCTTGGGCTTGCCGGGCAGTGTCAAGCGCTGCCCGGCCGCCGAAGCTTTATTGTGAACGACCGCGATCAGCGATTAGCCTTCCTGAAACGGTGATGTGTGACGATTGGAACGTCATGCCTTGGCACGCCGGCCTCGGCATGAGGCGCCTTGCTTAATGCATGCGCGCAGCAGCCTGGTTGCGTTGGCTCACCAGGGCCGCTTTCTCCCTGCGGTCATGGCGCAGTTCAGCGCGGTCTTTGGCAATCTCACGCTTTTCTCCGTTGATCTCCCGCTGTTCGTGTTCCCGGCGCTGCTCTAATCTTTGCGCGGCTTGGGTATCGCCGCGCTTGATGGCCCGGTCTTCTTTGCGCTGGATCGCATCGCGTTCACGACGCTCTTGCTGGAGTTGGCGCGTGTCCTGATTCAGGTCATGGCGATCCTGGTTGATATCGCGCTGTTCCTGACGGATCTGGGCATTGTCCTGCCGCACCATATTGGCAGGCGAGACGTTTTGAGCCCCGGCCGAGAGCCCGAATGCGCAAGCGGAAGTGGCCAGAAGTGCACTGATCACAAGTTGGTAGTTCATAGCTGAATATCTCCTTCAAAGTTGGCAGTTGATTGCGATGAAGCCAATCGCTTGGCTTGTTCACTTCAACTGTGGGTTGGAGATGGGCGCCGTCAAAAGGTTGCCCGGCATTTGTAACTACGTGTCACTACCTTGCCTAAGCACAAGCATCCAGACAGTTCAGGCTGCGATGCGGCTGAGCCGCCACCATTTGGCGAAACTGCCGCAATACGTCTCGACCGGCTCGAACAAAACGGGCTCGCTCAAAGTGTGCAGCGTGGGAGACGCTTGCCCCGTGGGTTGCGGCTGCTTCGCTTGCAGATGTGCGCGCACCTGTTGCAGCGCCTGATCGACATGCGGCTCAGGTAGCCAGCTGACCGAGCGCGCGCCTTGCAAAGCCTGCGCAATTTTCTGCGCACTGCCCCACCAGAGATTTGGCGTGCGCGACAGCAGCCCCTCGGTCACAAAACGCCAACGCCGTTCGCTCCACGCCATCGGCGTATGGCTTTCTTCAAATCCTGCGCCGATCAACAACACTTGCGGATTGGCCGCTTCGGCGTGCGTGACGTGTGGCGCCGCACCCAAAGACCACGGGTGCAGCAAGACCACATCGCGCCCGGCAGCCCAACGGGCATCGGGCGCGGACCACCTTTCATCCGGTGGGGTGGACATCCACGGTGGCTGCATCAATGCGCTGGGCACACGCGCCTGAACACGGCCATCGACTGCCGCGCGGGGACTCCGGGCCAACTCGTCCAGCGCTTCGTAGCTGGTGTCGATCACCGTGCCCGGGCTGCGCCATTGCGCGGGTGCGAACTTGGCCACGTTCTCGGCGTTGAACAAGTAGGGCTTGGTGCTGCCGGTGCCGGCCACCCACTGCCAGCTCAGGTGGTTGCTGGCCAGATCACCATCGAGCAAGTGCGCGAGCATCCATTGCGCCCCCACCAGCCAATGCACTTTGCGCAAGTGCACCAGGTAGCTGGCCAGCCACATGCGGGCATGGTTGTGCAGGTAGCCGCTGGCATACAGCTCGCTCACCGCCAGGTCGATGGCCGCTACGCCGGTGCGTGCCTGCACCACATCGAGCGGCATGTCCGCGCGGTAGGCCTCGTCGGGCAACACGCCGGCGTGAATAGACTGGTGAATGCCCTCGCCCAGGTGCGACCACACATGCCGGTAGTAGGCGCGCCAGCCCAACTCAAATACCAGTTTGTGCCGGGCGTCCAGCCCAAAGCGCGCGTGCACATCGTCGTACACCTCGCGCAGGCTCAGCAGCCCGTGCGTGATGTAGGGCGAGAGCCGGGTCACCGCGCCATCGAGCGCGTTGCGGGTCTGCGCATAGTCCTGCGGGCGCACCAAAGCCAGCTGCGCCCGCGCGGCCTGCACGTGGGGTTCAAAGCTGGGCATCGCGATGCGCCTGGGCTTGGGCGGCGATGGCATCGCGCGCCGGGGCTTCAAGCCGCGCCAGGTTCTTGAGTTGCATGGCCATGCGCGGGTTCTTTTTCAGCAGGACCTCATGGCGCATTAAAAAGTCCCAGTACAGCGTGGTGAACGGGCAGGCCTTGTCCCCGGTGGACAGCGCCGGATCGTACTGGCAACCCTTGCAATGGTTGCTCATGCGCTGAATGTATTTGCCGCTGGCCACATACGGTTTGCTGGCCATCAAGCCACCATCACCAAACTGCCCCATGCCCAGCGTGTTGGGCAGCTCCACCCACTCCACCGCATCCACATAAACACCCAGGTACCAGGCATGCACCGCCTGCGGTTTGACGCCCAGCAACAAGGCATACAGCCCCGTGACCATCAGGCGCTGGATGTGGTGGGCATAGCCGAGTTCCAGTGTTTGCGTGATCGCGTCTTTCAAGCAGGCCATCTCGGTCTGGCCACTCCAGTACCAAGCGGGTAAATCTGCCTGGGCGTTCAACGCATTCAGCGACAGGTAGTCCGGCATCTGTGTCCAGTAAATGCCGCGCACATATTCACGCCAACCCAGAATCTGCCGCACAAACCCTTCCACCGCCGCCAGGGGCGCTTGGCCCGCGTGGTACGCGTCCACCGCGGCTTGCACCACCTCACGCGGGTTCAGGAGCTTGAGGTTGAGCGCGCAGCTCAGGTGCGAGTGGTAGAGCCAGGCTTCGCCGGCCCACATGGCGTCTTCGTACTGGCCGAACAGCGGCAGGCGTTGCGCGGTAAAGGCCTGCAGTGCGAGCAAAGCCTGTTCACGCGTCACCGGCCAGCCAAAGCTGTCCAGCTTGCCGGGGTGGCTGGCAAAGCGCGTGTTGACCAGCGCAATGACTTCTTGCGTGATCGCATCGGGTGCAAAGCGGCTGGGCGGCGGCACGTTTTGCGGGCCGGTTTTGCCAAAGGACTCGCGGTTGTCGGCATCAAAATTCCATTGCCCGCCCACCGGCTCTTTGCCCTCCATCAAAATGCCATGCTTTTGCCGCAGCGCGCGGTACCAGTACTCCAGGCGCAGTTGTTTGCGCCCCTCTGCATACGCAGCGAATTCGCGCACGGCGCTGAAAAAATGCGTGTCATCGCGCAGGTCCAAGGCGAGGTCATGCTGCTTGGCAACAGTGCGCAAGCTTTGCAGCACCCGCCAGTCGCCCGGCGCGGTGAGCACCAGTGCAGCGGGTTGCAGTTGGGTAATGGCCTGGCTGAGCGCCTGCGCCAGCGTGCCCGGGTTGCCTGGGTTGTCCGGGTTGGCCGGGGTGTCCTGCGCCGCCAGCCGCGTGTAGACCAGCGGCAGACCTCGCGCGATCAAGTCCTGTGCAAAGTGCCGCATGGCGCTCAAAAAAATCGCGATGCGCTGCTTGGCCGACCAAACATGGGTGGACTCTTCAGCCACCTCGGCCATCCAGACCACGTCTTGTGCTGCATCAAAGCCATCCAAGGCGCAGGACTGTGCGTCGAGCTGATCGCCCAGGACCAGCACCAGATGGCGAACCTGGCGCGGCAATGCCACGGGCACGGTCACGGGTACGGGTTCAGCCATGGGGTATCAACTTGACGTGCGACTTGGCGGGCGACTTGGCGTACGACTTGGCGGGCGTAGGGGCTTGAGCGCTTGGCGCCCTCACAGACATACCAGCCCCGCCGCGCCCAGAGCACAACTGGCGCTGGCCACAAGCGTTAAGGCCAGGCGCATGGGCAGCCAGGTTTGCGCCTGAAACCGGGGATACATCAAGCGGTCCACCGCAAAGCACGTCCAGAGCAAGGCCGTGATGAGCAACAGCGCCAGCACCGGGTCCAACATCAAGGCCAGCCACGCCATCAAACTGGGCAACACGCCCCAGCCCAGCAACGCCGCCGATTGGCCGGACGCATCGCGCATGACCAAACCCCAATGAATGGCGCCCAGAAAACTGGCAATGACCGCCCCATAAGACGCCAGAGCAAAACCAGCGGCAAGCCGGTGCTCTGGGTCGGCCACCCAGGTGCCGATGGCCAGGACAACAAAGGGGAGCAGGCCTGCGTAGCCGAGGCGGTGTGCCCAAGGGGGTGGCGATCCGGCTTGCGCTTGGGTCATTTCGAGTCCTCTGTTTGCTGGGGGTGGCTCAAGCCGGGAGTGGCTTGGGATTGAACATGGTCGGGCGCTGGTCGGCACATGCTCTGCCCGTCCCACTGCTGGCCGCACCAGCAACGCCCTTGGGCATCCACAATGCAGGTTCCTGTTCCACAGCAACGCTCATCTTCAACCATCGGCAAACCTTTTGAGTTGTAGGTAAATCGCAAGCAATTTACCGCAAAGCGCAATGACCCGTGGGTGAACCGGTCAAAGGTGCACAAAAATCCTGTGCCAAAATCTTTGAAGTGCGTGACTCAGAACACTGCCATCACTACCGCCTCCATCGAAGGGGCCTGCCATGTTGAATTTTCTGCAAAACATACTTTTCGAATATTTCTCAAACAAAGAAATGTCGACCATCGTTCAGATAGGCGCCAACGATGGCCGCATCAACGATCCCATTTACGAAGCCATAAAAAAATTCCAGAATAAAACACGCATTCTTCTCATCGAACCACAAGCAAACGTCATTGAGTATTTAAAAGAGAACTACGCGACTCATCCCTGCGCTGCCATTTGCTGCGCAGCAATTGGCCCCCATCGCAACTTAACCCTGTACAGACTAAAGCCGGCGCTTTACGAATCATTTACCCGGAAATATTTAAAAGACAGTCCGACCTACCGGGTGCCCACTGGCTTTACCTCCGCCATCAAGCAGCATGTCCACAACCACATCATCGGCAACTTACCTGCAGACGTAAAAATCGAAGACGCCATTGAAGAAATGACAGTTCCTTGTCATCAACTCATCCAGATCATTCGCCAGCTTGGGTGGGAAGCCAAAGGAATTGATTTTTTGCAGATAGACAGCGAAGGCATGGACGATTTCATAATTAAATCTTCCAACATCGAACTACTCAAACCCACCTTGATAAATTTCGAACACCGCCATCTGCCTGCCAATCGTCTGAAGTCTCTCTTCCAATACCTCAATTCATTAGGGTACAGAACTCACGCCTGGAACAGCGATGACACTTTAGCGGTTCTGAACGGGTATAAATCTCATTTTTTTAAATGATGCTTCAATAAAAACAACATGACCCATTCGGCCTCTCCTCAACCCACTTCGTCATCTTTGCCGACTGTGAAAGAGACCAATACCTTTTTTCATATCCTCTTTAAAGAGCCCTTTATTTGCGTCATTTCTTCGGGGGATCTTTTTGAAACCGGAGTACTGCTCGCACGCAGCCTTGCTGCCGGACGCACGTGCCATATTCTTGTTCAACCGGCCTGGCATTTAATTCCTCAAATGCATAACCTTGCCCGCAGGGTGACTGAAATAAAAGCAAAAAATCCAAGCCTGGATTTCACTGTCATGTGCACCACTTTGGTTGAGTTTGAGGCGGTTAAAAATTTGAACCTCAATGCCCTGCATATCCATAAGAATGCTTTTTTGGATGAAAAAATTTTTAACCCTGGAATAAATCCAACAAAAAAATATTCGGCAGTGCATATTGCCAATGTGGAGCCCTTCAAACGGCACTGGTTGGCTTTTGGAATTCCCAATTTGGCTTTGATCACCTACAGCTATAGAGAGGGCATAGCCAATACCGAAGAAATTTCCGGCTATAAAAATATCGCCTTTTCTAATTTCGATCCAAAGCACCCCGAAGCAATCAAGTTTTTAAAGCCTCAAGTAGTTGCCGATGTTGTCAGGGCATCCCATTGCGGCGTTATTCTTTCCGAAGTAGAGGGCGCCAACAACGCTTCCACCGAATATTTAATGTGCGGCATCCCCGTGGTGAGTACGCCGTCAAAGGGGGGCAGAGACGAGTTTTTCGACTCCGAGAATTCACGAATTGTTCAGCCGCTTCCAGAAGCCGTTGAGGCGGCAGTGACGGAATTTAATGAAATGGAATTAAACCCAGCTGAAATTCATTTCAACGTCATGAAAAAAATCCGAGTTCATCGCGCCCGCCTTTTAGAGTGGCTAGAGCAGATGACTGGCAACAACCTGTTTGAACAAGCGGATGAGAACTTGTGGATACCGCAGTTCACCAACAAATTGCGCCAGACGGTACGCTTAAAAATTGGCATCGCGTCAAATCAGTAGTGCTGAGCTCTTAGGCAGACCTCTCTCGCGCTAACGTCGGATATATGGGCGGTCGCTGACTCGTGGTGCCCTCTTGCATTTCAACTCGGTCTGTGGCTTGGACCTAGAACAGGGCTTACTCCTGACGGTCCTGCCGCAAAGCAGTCCCAGAGCACGGGTCAGTATCTTTGCCGCCTGCTTTAGGACCCTGAACGCACCTTATTGACCGGCTTTTCTTGGCCCGTCTGGCATGGTGCGCAGCATGAACTGATCAAACAGCGGAACAGTAAAAGCCGTGTCGCCATGGGCAGGGCTGTAGATCATTCCTTTTTTGATCAGGCTGGAGCGAAGCGGTGCAATGGTTTGCACTTTGACACCGAGCCGGTCTGCAACGCCGCCTGAGCGTTGATTGCCCGTACCCAGCAAGGCCAGTGCGCTGAGGTAGTCTTTTTCGCGGGGGGTTAGTCGATCAAAGCGCACACGAAAAAAACTCTGATCGAGGCGTGCCGTAGACGCCACCGTAGTTTGTTGGATCAAGGCCAAATCAATGGGTGACTGCTGGGCCATGTTCCAAGATTGGTAGCCCCATTCTTGCAAAAAATAGGGATAGCCTTGGGTCACACGAAATACTTCGGCCAGCGCCTCGGACGTGAACCCCACGCCTTGGGTTGCGACAGGCCCCTGCAACGCCAGCGAGGCGTCCTCAAGTGACAGCGCACCGACCTCCGGGTAAGTAAACAACCTCTCGGCATAAGACTTGGATTTGCCCGCCAGCCCAACCAGCTGCGGCAAGCCAGCGCCAATTAAAACCAATGGCAAGCTGCGTTGGGACACCTTGTGAATGGCCATGATGAGGGCACTCATCTCGACTTCAGTCATGTATTGCAATTCGTCAACGATGATGGCCACCGCCGTACCTCTGTCAGCAGCTGCTTCACCGACCGCGACAAACAGCTCAGCCAAATCGGCTTCCAGATCCCCGCTGTCTGCAGAGCCGGTTTCGGGGTCAATGTCCAAACCAAACTCTGCATCACCCACCTTGACTTTGACAACACCAATGAAACTGCGCAGCACACGCAAACCGCGTTTGACTTTTTGGCTGACGTTTTGCATGCGGTCCATCGCAAACAAGGTTTGCCGCAGAGGCGGCAGCAGCAGCAAGGGCAAGGGTTTGCTTTCGTGGGCCTCAATCAACAGCGCCTGATAGCCCTGCGCTTCGGCCATTTCTCGCACACGGTTGAGTAAAACCGTTTTACCCACGCCGCGCAAACCCACCATGAACATGCTTTGCTCACTTCGACCGGCTTTGACGCGGGCCAGGAGCACTTCGACTTTTTGCAGCAGTTCAGTGCGCCCTGCCAGCTCGGGAGGTTGATTTCCTGCACCCGGTGAAAAAGGGTTGGTTAAAGGGTTCATTGCTATTGAAGTTACTATGGTTTATTGGTCTTTAAAATAACAATAATAATTTACCATAAACTCAACATAAGTTGGGTTTCCACAAGGAATAGGCAGTTGAACTTCAATTTCACGCTGATATGCAGCTTCACGCTAACAGTGCCAGCCCCCTAACAAGACGAGCTCTAAGGTTCAAGAGTTTTTTGAGCCAAATTAAGCCCAAGCCTCACCCAGCGCAATCGGCGAGTAGCAAGGGCAGTATTGCTCTAGTTCAGGCCCGGTGACCTAGCCCCTCTAGCCGTACCACGGCGAAAAAGTCATGAGGTTTTGAGACAAACGGAGTTTGAGACGCCTTCACCGGGCTGCTACCGCAGACCGCAGTCAGGAGCCCAAAGCAAAAAGCCCCGCGTGGTGCGAGGCCTGAGGCTGCCTCAAGGCCTGCTGAGCAGGTTTGAGGTCTTTGTACTGGCGGAGCAGAACATGCTTCATCACAAACCGCCTAAGTTTCCCAAGAACAAGCCGATTAAGCACTTGGGGTCTAGGTCAGCATTCTAAATGTTGAGACATCTTCAATTCGAGTAGCCGGTCTGGATAAAACACACCTTACCTAAACGTCAGGTTCAGGCGCGGCGCTTGGTTTTCTCGGCGGACAGAGCGGTCATGAATTCAACGACGAAGTTGCAGTCATCGTCCTGCAACACGCTCATGTCACCCATGGCAACCGGAGCTATATAGCCTCGAATAACTTGCAGACCGGCAATGCGTTCATCAATTTTCGACAATACTTCTCCCGCCAGTTGCTGTATCGCTTGTTCGTCGAGGACGCCGTGATCGCGATCAGACAGCAGGAGTGCGATTTCTGCTAGCGTGAGGCCGAGTTGCTTCAGGTGCAGTATGGCCCTGAGCCGGTCCAGTGTTTCGTTGCCATATTGGCGATAGCCAGCTTCCGTTCTGCTCTGAGGGGCTATCAGCCCTTCTTCTTCATATAAGCGCAATTGACCACGGGTCACGCTGGCAGCCTTGCACAAGGCGCTGGTCGTCTGCAAATTCTTGAAAGCCTTTACGGTCATTACGCTTTTCATATTTTGTTTCCGGTTGTTGAGAGCAAGGGCGTCTTCCTAAAGCCTGCGTCAGGACCGTTAATCCAGATTTAGTTCGGGGTGGCCTAGACGACTACATAGCCGTCAACACATGTTAAACCCGGCACTTTGGTGCCAGGTCAAATGTTTGTGTGTGCCAAATCAAGGGAAAGAAATGTCTTGACCTGGCACCTTACTACCGGGTTTTTAATCTCTTAATCGACAAAACGACTATGGAGATTAATCTTGACCACACTATCAACATCCAACAAGACCGCGCTCATCACTGGCGCTCCATCTGGTATCGGCAAGGCGCTAGCCCACCAATTTGCGCAAGA
>CANGMW010000062.1 GCA_947454695.1 Comamonadaceae bacterium
ACCATGGGGCATCCCGTGACTTCCTGCCAATGTTTAGCGGTGCCTTCCGATGCGGCCATGCCCCCCGCCTGTGAGAGACACAAATTCGAGAAATCGAGTGAGTTGAACTGCGGGTGCTGAAGCAAAGCATTGAACAACGTATTCACAGCAGGCAGCATGTGGAAGGGGCGCTTTTTCAGCGTATCGATAAATTTACCGATGTCGCGAGGGTTGGGGATCAGGGTGATGAATGAGCCCCAGCGGATCGACAAGAAAGCGAGTGAAAGTGCGAAGATATGGTAGAGCGGTAAAGCGGCAATGCTGTTGATTTGACGCAGGTCGCCGACGCGCTGAGTGGCAGGATTGAACCACGCCTCAGCTTGCAAAATTACGGCCACCACATTGCGGTGTGTGAGGACGGCGCCTTTACTCAACCCGGTTGTCCCCCCTGTGTACTGCAGGAATGCGACGCTGTCGAGGGTGGTGTTCACAGGCTTGAGCGTTAAGTCGGACCCCATACTCAGTGCGCGTTTGAAAGGTGTGACAGTTCGACCCGACGTCAAGGGAATGCGGTAAGCCGGCACCATTTTGGCAAGATGGCGAACGGCAAAAGTTGTCCAGCGGCCTTGTACCGGCCCAAGTAAATCGCCGATGGCGGTGACGGCCACATGCTCAATCACCGTGCGATCGATCACTTGTGCCAGCGTGTGTGCAAAATTTTCCAGAACCACGATGGTGGTCGCGCCCGAGTCCTTGAGTTGGTGCTCGAGTTCGCGGGCGGTATACAAGGGGTTCACGTTCACGCAGGTGTAGCCCGCACGCAAAATGGCGGCCATGGTGACTGCAAATTGCGGCAGGTTAGGCAGCATGATGGCCACGCGTGCTCCGGGTGCCATGCCCAGTGATTGCAACCAGGCACCCAGGGCGGCGGACAGCTCATCGAGCTGGCCATAACTCATCCACTGTTCCATGCACACGGAGAACGGTCGGTCTGCATTTTTTCGGAAAGACTCTTCCAGCAGTTGGTTCAACGAGTGGTACTGATTGACGTCAATGTCATGCGGTACGCCAGCGGGGTAATTTTTGAGCCAGATTCTGTCCATGAAATCCTCCTGTGCTTGACGTATTGAACCGCAGTCTGATCCGTCGCGGTATCGGGCTTATCCTAGGAAGGCGCTGAAAATGTCACACAGGCGTCACTTTTGGCATTGGTGCAAAGTCTCTAATTTTGAGGTGCGCTAGGGCGTAACATCAGCCCATGGACCCCAGGGAATTAGGCATCAATAAAGAACTTGCACCAGCGGCAGGTTCCGAAGCGGCTGGCACGTCGTCGGAGAACTCGCTGGAGTTCTCCTCCATCGGCTCCAAAATTCGCGAGCTCAATCCGGGTCACAAAATTCGGATTGCTCACCACTTGATGGGCTTAAACGAGTCCGACCGCTACCTGCGGTTTGGCTATATGGCGCATGATGAACAAATTCAGCACTATGTGGACGGTCTGAATTTTGAGCGGGATGCGATCTTCGGTATTTTTGACGACAGCTTGCAGATCATTGCCATGGCGCACCTGGCCTATTCTGTAGACCGCAGTTTGGACGCCTGTGGCGAATTCGGCGTGTCAGTGCTGAAAAAAGCACGTGGCCGCGGCTACGGAACCAAACTCTTTGAGCGCGCCGTGCGTCATGCCCGCAATGCGGGGGTGCATCTGTTCTTCATCCACGCACTCAGTGAAAACATGGTGATGCTCAAAATCGCCCGCAAGGGCGGTGCGACGGTGGTCAAAGACGGATCCGAGTCCGAGGCTTATCTGCAACTGCCGCCAGCCACCTTTGACAGCATGGTGTCGGAGCTGCTGGAAGAGCAAATTGCCAAAACCGATTACCGCTTGAAACTGCAGGCCAAGAAGTTCTGGAGTTTCCTGCGCACGGTTCAAGAAATTCGCCGTGGCGTACAAGAGGCCCGGCATAAATCGTCCTCCTGATGTCAACCGTTTGTCACAGCAATCCGCTATCCTAGAGGCTTAGCAACAATCGCGGTGCATGTTGGCCCGTCCGTCTGTGTCAGAACCCCATCCTTCGCGCTTTCCCGAAAAAGAAGACAAGCGCGGCTTCCTGCAAAAACTGGCCGAGTTCCTCCACCCCGGGCCCGACTCCACGGCTGAGCTGATCGAAACCTTGGCCGAAGCGCATGACAACAACGTCATTGGCGCGGAATCGCATTCCATGCTCGAAGGCGTGCTGCGCATGGCCGACATGAGCGCCGGGGACGTGATGGTGAGCACCACCCGCATGGATTTGATCAACATCGATGCGCCCTACGACGAGATCCTGCACCAGGTGATCGACACCGCCCACTCGCGCTTTCCGGTTTATGAGGGCGAGCAGGACAACATCATTGGCATCTTGATGGCCAAAGACCTGCTCAAGCTGCAACGCGCACCGGAGCTCAACATCCGGGCCCTTTTGCGCCCCGCCAGTTTTGTGCCCGAGAGCAAAGGTCTCAATGATTTACTGCGTGAATTCCGTGGCAACCGCAACCACTTGGCCATCGTGATCGACGAGTTTGGTCGTGTCGCCGGTCTCATCACCATTGAAGATGTGCTCGAGCAAATCGTCGGCGAGATCGAGGACGAGTTCGACATTGCTGAAGACGATGGCGATATTTTCGGCTTAGCCGACCGCAGTTTTAGGGTGAGCGGACAAACTTCCATTGAGCGGGTCAACGACGCATTTGATGTCAATGTGACCCCCGGCGATGCCCAGGAAAGCTTTGACACCATCGGCGGGCTGATTGCACATGAAATGGGTCATGTCCCCAAACGTGGCGAACAGTTTGAATTAGGCGGTTTGCGCTTTGTCGTGCTGCACACGCGCGGTGGTGCGGTCAAATGGTTCAAAGTGTCTCCGGTCTCGGATGCTGCGGGCGCGATGAACGCGGCGAGTTCCCCTGCGTCCACTGCCAGCAACGCCAAACCCTGAGATGTCAAACCGAGGTGCGCTCTCGCTGGTCGTGTGCGTGCTCGCGGGTATTTTGCAGGCCCTGTCCATGGCCAACCCCTGGACAGGTGAGCCGCTGTGGTGGATGCAACTCATCGCCATGGGCGTGCTGGCCTGGCATCTTGAACACAGCCAGAACTGGCGAACCGCCGCTTGGCGTACCTGGTGTTTCAGTGCCGCTTGGCTGGGTGCCACCTTCTGGTGGCTCTATATTTCATTGCATACCTACGGCGGCCTCCCTGCTTGGCTGGCCGTTCTTGCGGTGGCCGCCCTGGCCAGCGCCTTGGCGCTGCTGTATGCAGCTGCTATGGGCCTGTACGTTCAACTCAAGCTGCCTTCGGCCAGCCATCGCGCTGTGTTGTTTGCTGCGTTGTGGCTATTGGCCGAAATGGCGCGTGGCCGGTGGTTGACCGGTTTTGGCTGGGGTGCGGCGGGCTATGCCCATGTGACGGGGCCGCTGGCGGTGTTCGCGCCTTGGGTCGGTCTGTATGGCTTGTGCGCCTTGAGTGTGTGGTGGAGCGCGGCTTTGATACAAGCCAGCAAGCGTGACAACGGACAGCGCCTGGCTGTTCTGATCGGTGGGCTGTTGGTGGCGCTGCTTCATCTTTGGGCGCCTGACTTCTCTACGGCCAACGGCTCCATGGAAGTGGCACTGCTTCAGGGCAATATCGCGCAAGAAGAAAAATTCCTGCCGGGCAGTGGTGTTCCCAAAGCCCTGGCTT
Organism: Comamonadaceae bacterium; assembly: GCA_947454695.1. Taxonomy (GTDB): domain Bacteria; phylum Pseudomonadota; class Gammaproteobacteria; order Burkholderiales; family Burkholderiaceae_C; genus CANGMW01. The sequence goes on from CANGMW010000062.1 coordinate 3,698, forward strand.
GGTATGAAGCGCAACTTCTCCAAAGTACCAGTGCTTTGGTGGTGGCCCCCGAGACGGCCATTCCCCTGTTGCCGCAGCAGCTGCCGCAAGGCTATCTGCAAGGCCTTCAACAGCATTTTGCGCAGGGCCAGCAAGCCGCACTCATCGGCATCCCCTTGGGAGATTTCAAGACGGGCTACACCAATTCCATGATCGGCCTGAAGCCTAAGGAAGCCGAGGTGTGGCGCTACGACAAACACCACCTGGTGCTGTTTGGTGAGGTGATCCCGCCCCTGTTCAAATGGTTTGTCGACCTGATGAACATCCCCTTGGGCGACTTCAACCGCGGCGATTTGCGGCAGCCCGCCTTCGAGTGGCAAGGCCAGCGCTTGGCGGCCAATATTTGTTATGAAGATTTGTTTGGCGAAGAATTGGGTGCGCGCTTTGAAGACCGTGCCACGGCCCCCACCATCTTTGTCAACAGCAGCAACCTGGGTTGGTTTGGCGACAGCGTGGCGATTGACCAGCACCTCAACATCTCGCGTATGCGCGCACTCGAATTTGAGCTGCCCATGATCCGTGCGACCAACACGGGCGCCACGGCAGTGATCGACCATCAGGGCCGCGTGCAGGCGCAGCTGCCGCGCCTCACGCAGGGCGTGCTGGTGGCGGATGTACAAGGGCGTAGCAGCATCACGCCCTATGCCTGGTGGGTGTCGCGCCTGTCTCTCTGGCCCTTGTGGTTGCTGTGTCTAGGGCTGGTGGCCTGGGCCTGGCGCCAACGTCCGCGCACATGGTTTGTGTAACCAAGCGCCCCAAGCCGTGCGCTACGCCTGACCCATGCGCACCAGCTGCCCCGGGCAGTTTCCGGTGATCACGCCCTCACGCTGAACGGCCACGCCGTTCACCCAGGTGCCCACATAGCCGATGGCTTTTTGCAAAAAGCGTTTACCGCCGGCGGGCAAATCCCGCACCAGCGCCGGGCTGCCTAAATTCAATCGCTGCGGGTCGATCAGGTTCAGGTCCGCGCGAAAGCCTTCCCGGATTAAACCGCGGTCACTCAAACCCAGGTAACGCGCGTTGCGGTGGGTGAGCATTTCCACCACCAATTCCAGCGGTAACTTCTCGGCGGCGCGGTCGCGCACCCAATGCGTGAGCATGAAGGTGGTGAAGCTCGCATCGCACACCGTGCCCACATGGGCGCCGGCGTCGCTCAGGCTGCACAGCGCGCGCGGGTGCTGCAGCATGGCCTTCACCACCTCCAGGTTGCCTTCGTTGTAGTTGAAGAGGGTGAAGTAAATCAGGTGATCGCCTTGGCCACCACTCAGGTGGTCGTACAGCGCTTCCAGCGGCGAGATGCCGCGCTGCTTGGCCTGCACCAGAAAGCTTTGCATCACCGAGGGCTCGTAATTCAGCTTCGCATCCAGCGGGAACATGCGCGCGCTGATCAGGTCGATGCGCGCCAGCAGGATGTCTACCAGCGGCGGAATCGCGGTGCCGTCACCGGCCAGGCGCTCTGATTGTTCGCTCAGGATGCGGGCCTTGCGCGCCGGGTCGCGCAGCGCTGCCGCGCGCTCGGGCAAAGGCAGGTGGGCGATTTCTTTGTAAGAAGGAAAGCCCATGAAAGGATGAAAGCTCGCATCCAGCCCATTGATCACGCCAATCGCTCGTGCGGCCGTTTGCAGGTAAAGCGGCAGGCCAAGCGCTACAGCGGCTTCGACGCGCGACTGGATCTTCAGGTACTGCTCGCCGCCAGGGTCGCGTTGCAACCAGCTGATCGACAGCGGCTTGCCGCTGGCGCGCGCGAGCGCCTCCACCAGATCAAACTCTGCATCAAAACGCTGCGGACCTTTGAGCAGATCAAAGTCGCTGACCACCTGCACTACGCCGTGGTTCAGGCCGTCAAAGGCTTGGGCAATGCCGGTGAGTTCGGCCAGGCTCGATTCCGAGGCCGGGGTTTCCCGTCCTTCGGACGTGCGGTGGTTGTCACTGCGCCCGGTGCTAAAGCCCGCTGCGCCGGCCTGCAAGGCTTCACGCAGCAGCGCGCGCATGGCGGCAATGTCCTGCTCGCTCGCCGGGTTGCCGGCTAGGGCGCGCTCGCCCATCACATACATGCGCAGCGGGTCGTGCGGGACTTGCACCAGGTAATCCAGACTGCGCGGTGTGGCGGCCAGTGCGTCCATGTACTGCGTGAACGACTCCCAGCCCCAACGTATGCCTTCGTGCAGCGCACTGCCGGGAATGTCCTCCACACCTTCCATGAGCTTGACCAGATCGTCTTCATGGCCGGGACGCACGGGTGCAAAGCCCACACCGCAGTTGCCCATCACCAGCGTGGTCACGCCGTGGTAAATGCTGGGCGTGAAATGCTCGTCCCAGGTGACTTGCCCGTCGTAATGCGTGTGGATGTCTACAAAGCCCGGCGTGAGCCACAGACCCTGTGCCGCAATGGTTTCGCGGGCGGCTTGCGTGACCGTGCCCACGGCCACGATCCGCCCATCCTTCACCCCCACATCGGCTACCCAAGGCGCTTGCCCCGAGCCGTCCACCACCGTCGCCCCTTTAATGAGCAGATCGAGCATCTTGTCGCCTCCACCAGTAAGCCAGCGTCATGCCGCTGACGATATGCCAAATGCCCCACAGGCTGGCCAGCGTGACCATGCCCAGATCGCTGTTGAACTCCACCGCAATGATGCCCAGCGCCAAGCCGGAATTTTGCATGCCGCCTTCAATGATCACCGCCCGCATGTCACGCGTGCTCACCCGCATCGCGCGGCTGGTCAGCCAGCCAAAACACAGCCCGCTGGCGTTGTGCAGCACCACGATGAGCAGCAGCGGCAACAGCCCCAAGGTGAGCAACTGCCGCTCCTTGATGAGCCCGGCCACGATGAACAGAATCAGCGCACCCACCGCAAACTTGCCCAGTGGTTTGCGGATGCGCTCGGCCACTGCGGCAAACCGGTGCGACACCAGCAGGCCCAGGCCCATGGGCACCGCCAGCAGAACCAGCAAACTGAACCAGATGCCCGAGGGGTCAATGGCCAGTTCGCGCAGCCACGAGGCGGTGGCCGGGTTGGTGGCGATCATCCAGCTGAAATTGAAGGGTGTCGCGAACAAAGCGATCACGCTGGCCACAGCCGAAATGCTCACCGACAGCGCGGTATTGCCGCGCCCCAGGTGGGTGATCACATTGCTCAGGCTGCCGCCCGGACAGGCGGCGACCAAAATCATGGCCGCTTCCACATTGGCGGGCAAATTCAGCACCAGCGTGGCCAGCCAGGTGCCCGCCGGCAAGAGGATGAACTGCGGAATCAGCCCGCACACCACTGCCCGCGGCGCTTGTGCCACGCGTTTGAAATCGTCCAGCTTGAGCTCCAGCGCCACGGAAAACACCATCGTCGCCAGGACCAAGCTGAGCACCAGTTGTTGAATGGTCATGCCTTGTCTCCTTACGTTTTAGGATAAGGCACGCAATGCCCCGTAAAATCAAGGGTTTACGCGAGTTTGTCGCGTAGGCGCCGAGTAGCTGATGTTTAAGCGCCTTCGTTTTCCCCATGTGCCATTGAGTACCCAAGACCCCGCCATGTTGACCTTCCAGCAAATCATTCTCAAATTGCAGTCCTATTGGGACGCGCAAGGCTGCGCGCTCTTGCAGCCCTACGACATGGAGGTGGGTGCCGGCACCTCGCACACCGCCACCTTCTTGCGCGCCATCGGCCCTGAGCCGTGGAAGGCCGCCTATGTGCAGCCCAGCCGCCGCCCCAAAGATGGCCGCTACGGCGAGAACCCCAACCGCTTGCAGCACTACTACCAGTACCAGGTGGTCTTAAAGCCCGCGCCGGCCAACATTCTGGAGCTGTACCTTGGCTCGCTGGAAGCCTTGGGCTTTGACCTGAAAAAGAACGACATCCGTTTTGTGGAAGACGACTGGGAAAACCCCACGCTGGGCGCCTGGGGCCTGGGCTGGGAAGTCTGGCTCAACGGCATGGAAGTCACGCAGTTCACCTACTTTCAGCAAGTCGGCGGCATTGACTGCAAGCCCATCACCGGCGAGATCACCTACGGCCTGGAGCGTCTGGCCATGTACCTGCAAGGCGTGGACAACGTCTACAACCTGGTGTGGACGGACACCGGGTCGGCGACGGGCCGTTCCCAAGCCGACCCGGCCCCCTCGGGGGGCAGCGAGCCACACGCCGTGGGCGAGCGTGGGGGCAAGATTCTCTACGGCGACGTCTACTTGCAAAACGAAAAAGAACAATCGGCCTACAACTTTGAGCACAGCGACGCCGACTTCCTTTTCACCGCTTTTTCCGCGCATGAAAAACAAGCCCAGCACCTGATGACGCAGCAACTGGCCCTGCCGGCTTATGAGCAGGTGCTTAAGTGCGCGCACAGTTTCAACCTGCTGGACGCGCGCGGTGCCATTTCGGTGACCGAGCGGGCTGCCTACATCGGTCGCATCCGTAACCTGGCGCGCAGCGTGGCGCAAAGCTATTTGGAGAGCCGCGAACGCCTGGGCTTCCCCATGGCGCCCCGCGAGTGGGTGGCACAGATGCCCAAGAAGGCCGCTTGAACCCCAACACGATGACCACCATGACCACCCAGAATCTTCTTGTTGAACTGTTTGTAGAAGAGCTGCCCCCGAAGGCGCTCAAAAAACTCGGCGAATCCTTTGCGTCGGTGTTGCTGGAGCAATTGCGCGCCCAGGGGCTCGCCTCTGAAGCCTCGACCGTCACCCCGTTTGCCTCACCGCGCCGATTGGCCGCGCATGTCAGCGCCGTGCTCGCGCTGGCAGCGGACAAAGCGGTGTCGCAAAAACTCATGCCGGTGAGCGTCGGGCTGGACGCTGCCGGTCAGCCCACCCCGGCCTTGCTCAAGCGGCTGCAGGCCTTGGGCGCTGACGCCAGCGCGGTGAGCGGCTTGCGCCGTGCCTTGGACGGCAAGGCCGAAGCCCTGTTTTATGACAGCACCGCGCCTGGCGTCAGCCTGAGCGACGGCCTGCAAAAAGCACTGGCCGAGGCGCTTGCCAAATTGCCCATCCCCAAAGTCATGACTTACCAACTGCAAGACGGCTGCGACATGCCCGGCTGGAGCAGCGTGCAGTTTGTCCGACCGGCGCACGGCTTGGTGGCTCTGCACGGCAGCACGGTGGTGCCGGTCACGGCGCTCGGTTTGCAGTCGGGCAACAGCACGCAAGGCCATCGCTTCGAAGCGGCGGTGTCCCCGGTGGTCCTGAAAGACGCCGACAGCTACGCGCAGACCTTGCTCAAAGACGGTGCGGTGATCGCCAGCTTTGCCGAGCGCCGCGCTGAGATCGAGCGCCAGCTCGCTGCTGCTGCCACCAAAGTGGGCGGGGGCTGCAAGCCAATCGATGACGACGCGCTGCTCGACGAAGTCACCGCGCTGGTCGAGCGCCCGAATGTCCTGATCTGCGAATTCGAAAAACAGTTTCTCGATGTGCCGCAGGAATGCCTCATCCTCACGATGAAGGCCAACCAGAAATACTTTCCCCTGCTCGATGCCGCGGGCAAGCTGACCAACAAGTTCCTCGTGGTGAGCAACATCCAGCCGGCCGACGCGAGCCTGGTGATTGGCGGCAATGAGCGCGTGGTGCGCCCGCGACTGGCCGACGCCAAGTTTTTTTTCGACCAGGACCGCAAGAAAACGCTCGAATCCCGTGTGGCGGGTTTGGACAAGGTGGTCTATCACAACAAGCTCGGCACACAAGGCGAACGCGTGGAGCGCGTGCGTGCCATCGCTTGGGCCATGGCGCAGCAGCTCGGCGGCGAGGCCTTGGCTGCGCAAGCGGATACCGCGGCGCGTCTGGCCAAGACCGATTTGCTGACCGACATGGTGGGTGAGTTCCCGGAGCTGCAGGGCATCATGGGCGGGTATTACGCCCTCAACGATGGTCTGAGCGCTGACGTGGCCCATGCCATCGAAGACCACTACAAGCCGCGTTTTGCGGGCGACGACTTGCCGCGCAACCCGGTCGGGCTGGTGGTGGCGCTGGCCGACAAACTCGAAACCCTGGTCGGCATGTTCGGTATCGGCAACCTGCCCACCGGTGACAAGGACCCGTTCGCCTTGCGTCGTCATGCGCTGGGTGTGATTCGCATGCTCAGCGAAAAAGATTTGCCGCTCAACGTGAGTGATTTGCTCGCCGGTGCCGTGCCCGTGTTCGGCAGCAAGATCAGCGATGCCAGCGAAGCCTTGCTGGCCTTCATCTACGACCGCCTCGCCGGCAGCCTGCGCGAGCAAGGCTACAGCGCGCAGGAAGTGGACGCGGTGCTGGCTTTGCAACCCCAGCGTTTGGGCGATGTGGCCAAACGCTTGGCCGCCGTGCGTACCTTCGCCGCTCTGCCCGAAGCGCCGGCGCTGGCCGCGGCCAACAAGCGCATCGGCAACATCCTGAAAAAAGAGCAAGCCGTGGACGCGCATGTCAGCGAAGTGCTGTTGCAGGAGCCCGCTGAAAAAGCCCTCTACGCGGCGATGAAAGACGTGGTGCCCAAAGCCAACGCACAGTTTGACGCCGGCGACTACACCGCCTCCTTGCAAACCCTGGCCGCCCTGCGCGCGCCGGTGGATGCTTTCTTTGAAGGGGTCATGGTGAACGCCGAGCAGCTCGATTTGCGCCTGAACCGCCAAGGCCTGCTCAAGTCCTTGCACCAGGCGATGAACCGCGTGGCTGACCTGTCGCGTCTGGTGTCATGAGCCCCCACGCTCTGCACTTTGTGTCATCGCTGGTCTATTCACCGCTTTGCTTATGAAACTCGTCATCCTCGACCGCGACGGCACCATCAACGAAGACAGCCTGGACTACATCAAGTCCGAGGCGGAATGGGTGCCCCTGCCCGGGGCGCTCGAAGCCATTGCGCGGCTTAACCACGCCGGCTGGCATGTGGTGGTGGCGTCCAATCAGTCCGGCTTGGGGCGCGGTTTGTTTGACGTGGTCGCGCTCAACGCCATGCACGCCACGATGCACAAGCTGTTGGCGGCGGTGGGCGGCAAGGTCGATGCGATTTTTTACTGCCCGCACGCGCCCGACCAAGCCTGTCATTGCCGCAAG
>CANGMW010000063.1 GCA_947454695.1 Comamonadaceae bacterium
CCGCCCTGGTGGCCGACATCCGCAACATCGTGGCCGGCGACCCCTCGCCTGACGGTAAAGGTCCCTTGGCCATCGAGCGCGGCATCGAGGTGGGCCATGTGTTCTACCTTGGCACGAAATACTCCAAAGCCATGAACGCCACCTTTCTGGATGAAAACGGCAAACCACAATTCATGGAAATGGGCTGCTACGGCATTGGCATCACGCGACTGCCCGCAGCGGCCATTGAGCAAAACCATGACGAACGCGGCATCATCTGGCCCGATGCCATCGCGCCCTTCACCGTGGTGGTTTGCCCCATCAGCCCCGAGCGCAGCCCTGAAGTGAAAGCTGCCGGCGAAAAGCTTTACGCCGAGCTGCAGGCCGCAGGCGTGGATGTGATGCTCGATGACCGTGGCGAGCGCCCCGGCATCATGTTTGCCGAATGGGAACTCATTGGAGTGCCGCATCGCATCACCATTGGTGACCGCGCGCTCAAAGAAGGTCAGGTCGAATACCAGCACCGCCGTGATGCCGCAGCGACCAAAGTCCCGCTGGCTGAAGCCCTGGCTTTTGTGACTGCCCAACTGGGCGCCTGAAGGGCATGGGCGTGAGCGCCGCTCCAGGCATCTCCCGACGGGCCAGTATGGCTTGCCTGGGTGCGGCTTGCTTGAGCTGGCACGGGTCTGCGCAGGCGGGCGGGCAACTGGAAGAGCCGCTGGCTGACGCCGTACGCTCCGCTTTAAGTGCAGCCATCGCCAACCACGCACCACCCATTCCTGAATTCAAAGACACCGAATCACGGCTCTATTACTTGCGCTGGATGGGCTGGGTGAGTGAGCGTCTGGTCAAAGCCAAACCCGACTGGCAGGTTCGCAAGGAGTTTTTACAGACGGTTTGGTACGAAAGCCGGCGAGCGGGGTTGGATGTAGGTTTGGTACTCGGCCTGGTCCAGGTAGAGAGCAATTTCCGCAAATTTGCGGTGTCCTCGGTGGGCGCACGCGGCTATATGCAGGTCATGCCGTTTTGGGCTCGGCTCATCGGGGAGGGCGACGCCGGCAAGCTGTTCCATATGCAGACCAATTTGCGATTTGGCTGCGTGATCCTGCGCCACTACCTCAATTTGGAGCAGGGCGATGTGTTCATGGCGCTGGGTCGCTACAACGGCTCGCGCGGCAAGCCGCCATACCCCAATGCGGTTTTGGCCTCTAAACGCCAATGGGACTATGTAGACCGTTGACCGGTCTGACTCAGGATTTTCCCAAGACCTGTTTGAGTTCGCCGGACTCGTACATCTCCATCATGATGTCGGAGCCACCAATGAATTCGCCCTTCACATACAACTGAGGAATGGTGGGCCAGTTGCTGTATTCCTTGATGCCTTGGCGAATGCCGTCGTCCTCCAACACGTTGACGGTCTTCACGGTTTTGGTGTCCACGCCACAGGCTTTGAGCACCTGGATGGCCCGCCCGGAAAAACCGCACTGGGGAAAACTGGCGTTGCCTTTCATGAAAAGCAAAATTTCGTTGGATTTGACGAGGTCGTCGATGCGTTGTTGTGCGTCGCTCATGGCGGTTGTCCTTGCAAATTGATGCCCCCATTATTTCATTTTTGAGCGACTTGCGCCGCGCCCTGATAATGTGACCTCAACTCTGACATGACATCTGACCTGACTTATGAAGATCGACAAAAATACAGCCGTCACCCTGCGCTACAAAGTGGCCGACATTCAAGGCAAGCTGCTGGAAGAAAGCCAAGAACCCATGGTGTACCTGCACGGTGGCTACGGCAATACCTTTGCCAAGATTGAAGCCGCCTTGCAGGGCTGCGAGCCCGGCTACCAGACCACTTTGGAATTGCAGCCCGAGGATGCCTTTGGCCTGCGGGATGAAGCGCTGGTCCAGACCATTCCCAAAACCCAGTTCCCGCCGGGCGTGAAAGTGGGCGGGCATTTGCAGGGTGTGGGCGAAGACGGCCATGCACAGGTCTTCACCGTGGTGAAAATCAAAGGTGACAAAGTCATGCTCGATGGCAACCACCCGCATGCCGGTAAAGTCTTGCGCTTTAGCCTCACGGTGACCGAAGTGCGTGCCGCCAGCGAAGAAGAAATCGCCCACGGCCACGTACACGGCGAACACGGCCACCACCATTAATGCGCACGCGGTGTCTTTGCCGCGCTTTGCCACCCTGACGGACTGCCCATGACAGACTCCCTAGCCTCGCCTTCGCTGCAAGCCCTACCGGCTGCTGCGCCTTCAGCCAATGCCGTCCGGCAGGGCGCTCAGGCCCAAAACATGGCCGTGCTGGAACAACTCGCATCGTTGTACCCCAAGCTTTTTGGCGCCCACTTTCTGCCTTTGAAGCGGGGCATCTTCCAGGACTTGTTGCTAGCCCACCCGGAGGTGCTTCAAAGCGAGCCGCTCAAGTCCGCCTTGGCGTTTCACACCCGCTCGACGCGCTACCTGGTGGCGGTGGGGTCGGGTCTGGCCCGGCATGATTTGCAGGGCCTGCCCGTCGAGGCCATGGCGCCCGAGCATGTGCACCACGCGGTGCTGGAGGTGTTTCGCCGACGGCAAGGTCGCAGCACGGACGATTTGCGACCCAAACTGCGCGAGCGCATCGTGCATGCCTATGAAGCTTCAGGCCTGTCCCGTGCGGATTACACCGCGCTGGTTTTCGGGCGTGATGAATTGGCCAATGCCGTGCTGGAAGAGGCTTTGAATGAAGCTGACGCCCGCGCGGCCAAAGACGAAGCCTTGTTGCGCGCTTTTGAGACCAGCGGACAAACGCCCGAGGCATTTGCCGATATGTACGGCCTGAGCCCGCGCACGGCGACCCAGACGCTGGAGCGCGCTCAAACCCGGCGTGCCAACAACACCCGTTCAGCCGGCTGATTGCCCGCCACTGCAACGCGCAATGCCTTGCAGATCCAGGCGCGACTGCACCTGCGAGAACCCGGCCTGTTCCAAGCACGCGCGCACGAGCGGCGCCTGGTCGTAGCCATGCTCCAACAGCAACCAGCCGCCCGGGTGCAGGTGCGAATGGGCTTTCGCCACGATGGCACGAAGGTCGGCCAGTCCCTCTTCACCACTCACCAGCGCTTGCTGGGGCTCATGCTGAAGTGCGCCAAGGTGTGCGTCTTGTGCGGCAATGTAGGGCGGGTTGGAGACCACCACATCAAATCGACCTTGGACGGCGTCAAACCAGTTACTTTGCGTGAAGGAGACGGGCAGTTTCAGACGCGCGGCATTGGCCTGAGCCACCTGCAAGGCTTGGGCGCTCGCATCGACTGCGCTGACATGGGCGTCGGTACGTGCGTGCTGAATGGCCAGGGCAATAGCGCCACTGCCCGTACCCAAGTCCAAAACCTGGGGTGTGGCGGTGTGTGTCAGCACTTGCAAAGCCCACTCCACTAAGGTTTCAGTGTCGGGCCGAGGGACCAGCACCCGCGCATCAACTTCTAAATCCAGCCCGAAAAATTCTTTGTGGCCCACGATGTAGGCCACCGGTTCTCCGGCTAAACGTCGCAAAACAGCGGCATCAAAACTTTCACGGTTTGGATCGGACAAGTGGTCCGCGTCATGCGCGAGCAACCAGCTGCGCGCATGGGGGTCACGGCCCAGCGCATGCAGGAGCAACAGTTGGGCATCGAGTCGATCTAGCCCTAAGGCGTGCGCGGCTGCCAGGGCTTGGGCAACGGTCATGCCTGCCCCACTTCCAGCTCAGCGAGTTGTTGCGCGGCCTCGTAGGCTTGCAGTGCCTGGATCACGTCGTCAAGGTCACCTTCCATGATGGCCAGCAATTTGTAGAGCGTGAGGTTGATGCGGTGGTCGGTCAGGCGCCCCTGCGGGAAGTTGTAGGTGCGGATGCGGTCACTGCGGTCGCCGCTGCCGATCAGGCTCTTGCGTTGGGCGGCGTCTTTGGCGGCGCGCTCGCTGCGTTCTTTCTCGTGGATGCGCGCGGTCAGCACCCGCATGGCCTGTGCCTTGTTGCTGTGCTGGCTGCGGCCGTCCTGGCATTCGGCCACGATGCCGGTGGGCAAGTGGGTGATGCGCACGGCCGAGTCGGTTTTGTTGATGTGCTGACCGCCGGCGCCGCTGGCGCGGTAGGTGTCGATGCGCAATTCGGACGGGTTGATCTGGATGGCGGCCTGCTCATCGGGTTCGGGCAGCACGGCCACGGTGCAGGCGCTGGTGTGGATGCGGCCCTGGGTTTCGGTGGCCGGCACACGCTGCACACGGTGCCCGCCCGACTCGAATTTGAGCGCGCCGTAAACAGAGTCGCCCTCCACGCGCAGCACCACCTCTTTGTAGCCGCCAAGCTCGCTCTCGGATGCGCTCATGATCTCGGTTTTCCAGCCGCGCCGGTCACAGTAGCGGGTGTACATCCGAGCCAGATCGCCGGCAAACAAAGCCGACTCGTCGCCGCCGGTGCCGGCGCGAATTTCCACAAAGGCGTTGCGCGCATCGTCCGGGTCTTTGGGCAGCAGCATGCGCTGCAGCTCGACCTCGAGCTGATTGATTTCGGCCTGGGCGGTGTCGATTTCTTCTTGCGCCATGTCGGCCATGTCGGGATCAGATAACAGGTCGCGGGCTGAGGACAGGTCGGTCTCACATTGTTGGTGGCGCGCCCAGCGGGTGGCTACTGCGGCCACCTCGGTGTGTTCTCGCGAGAGTTTGAGGAACTGTGCCATGTCCTGCATGATGTCCTCGCGGGACAATAAAAATTCCAGCTCCCCGAGTCGATCGGCGTAGCGGGCAAGTTGTTGGCGCAAAAATGGTTTCATCGAAGGCTAAGTTGCTTAGAACGTCACGCCACGAGGCGAGGGGGCTGGCATCCACGCAGCCAGCGGCTCAGGGTGCGCACGGTGCCGCGCGCAAGCTGTGGCCAGCGCTAACGCTCTTTGCGGAGGAAGAAATGCTGGATGGCGTGGGTGGCGCGTTCGCGCGCCGACGCATCACCGGCATGCAACTCCGCCAGCGCACCATGCAACATCTTTTGCGTGAGGCCTTTGGACAAAGCCTCCAGCACGTTGTCCACCGACTCGCCTTTGGCCAGCAGTTTGCGGGCACGGGCGATTTCCATGGCGCGCCACTCGTCAGTTTGCGCGCTGAGTTGCTGGATGAGCGGTACGTTGCCGCGCTGGTCCAGCCAGTGCATGAAGCTTTGCACGCCCGCATCAATGATCACTTCGGCCTCGGCCACGGCGGCTTGCCGGTTGGCCTGGGCGGTTTGCACCACCGCGGCCAGATCGTCCACGGTGTAGAGGTAAATGTCGGACAAGCCCTTGACCTCGGGCTCGATGTCGCGCGGCACCGCCAAGTCGACCATGAACATCGGGCGATGGCGCCGCTTTTTGAGGGCACGCTCCACAGCGCCCAAGCCAATAATGGGCAGCGTGCTGGCGGTGCAACTCACCACCACATCAAATTCATGCAGACGGTTGGGTAAATCGGCCAGATGCATGACCTCGGCGCCAAAGCGGGAGGCGAGTTTTTCTCCACGCTCCAGGGTGCGGTTGGCAATCGCCATCGATTTGGGCGCTTTGGCCGCAAAGTGGGTGGCGGCCAACTCGATCATTTCACCGGCTCCGACAAACAGCACCTTGACGTCGGCGAGGTCTTCAAACAGTTGGCCCGACAGGCGCACGGCCGCGGCGGCCATGCTGATGGAGTGGGCACCTATCTCGGTGGAGGTGCGCACCTCTTTGGCCACGGCAAAGGAGCGCTGGAAGAGTTGGTTCAGGGTACTGCCCAAAGCGCCCGCTTCTTCGGCGGCGCGAATGGCGTCCTTCATTTGTCCCAGGATTTGCGGCTCGCCCAAGACCATGGAGTCCAATCCGCTGGCGACCCGGAATGCGTGGCGAGCAGCCTGCTCGGCATGCAGGGTGTAGGTGTGTGAACGCAGCACATCCGGGGACACACTGCCGCTTTGGGCCAGCCAGTGCAGGGTGGAGACCACATCGAGCTCATCGCCTGCGCAATAAATTTCGGTGCGGTTACAGGTCGAGATGATGGCGGCTTCTGGCTGCCTCATGTGCGAACCGCGCAAACCGTGCAAAGTTGGCGCAATTTGATCTAAGGCGAACGCAAATCTTCCCCGTAAATCTAACGGTGCGGTCGTATGATTGATGCCGAGGGCCCAGACTGCCATACCCCGATTATAAAATTTACTGAGCGGCCCCCTTTTTCACCCTTCTCTAGGCTGACTGGAGCACAGTTGAATGCGTCTTCTTGACATCTTCACCCACCTTCTGAATCTGGTCGCACCTGCGATGGCCTGCGCACTGGTTTTACCGTGGGCTGCGCGTTGGTTCTTGAAACCCCAGGCTGCGCGTATCGACGTGTGGACCCAATCCGTGGTGCTGTGGGGGGTCGGGATTGCCGCACTGATGGTCTGTTTGTGGGCGTTGGGGCGCGACGGCAAGATGGCCGCTTATGCAGCACTGGTCACCTCCCAAGCCACGGCGCAGTGGTGGATGATGCGCGCTTGGCGCACTTGAATCGCATGACTACCCATGTTGGGAATGTCTTCACCTCAACAGCGAGCTGACATGTCATTTCGTTCATCAAATCTTAGGCGGATGCTCTCTGGCATAGCCACTTTGGCGGTTTGCTGGGGTGTCAGCACCGCGGGGCTGGCAGCGGACCCAAAAGTCTATCGATTTTCTCCGGTGAATCAGCACAGCATTGCGCTGACCGCCGCTTATTGGAACCCCATCGTGGCCTATGTCTCCGAGACGAGTGGTGTCTCCTTAGAGCTCAAAATTGGACGCACTTCGGCCGATACCACCGCTTTTGTGCTGGCGCAGGAGGTGGAATTTGTTTTCAGCAACCACCTGTTCAGCCCACAGCGAGAGAAGTTGGGCTGGCAAGTGTTTGGCCGGCGTCTCACGCCACCTGTCTATGGCCAAATCATCGTGACCGACAACTCGCCCATCACCGAACTGGCCCAACTCGCAGACAAGCCGATTGCTTACCCGGGGCCCGAAGCCCTGGTGGCCTACAAGCTGCCGGCGGCTCATCTGGCCGTGATGCACATTCCCACCCGAACCGTTTTTGGCGGCAATATGGACGGTGCCTTGGAGCAACTCTTCAGTGGCAAGGTGGCAGCCGTCGGCGTGAACGCGCAATTGGCGCAAAGCTACGCACGGCGCATGGGTTTGAAATACCGGGTGCTGTGGTCTTCCCCGCCGATGCTGGATCTGGCCCTGATGGTCTCTTCCAAAGTACCCGAGCGTGACAAAAAAGCGGTTGCCAAAGCATTTCTTGAAATGCATTTGAATCCCAAGGGCTTGGCGATTTTGACCGAAGCCTCGACCCAGAGCGGCTTAAGTGCGGTGGCGCATTTCGTTGAAGCCAACGGGAGCGAGTACACGTCCTATCGGGACTTTTACCGCACGGCACCCGCCTTCTTACGATAACTGCCGCTGAGTTCATGAAATTCAATCTGGTCAAACTGGTGTCGCACTCCCTGGTGGGACGGGTGTTTGCTTTGTACATCACCACGTTGTTGACCTTTGTATTCACGGGCGTGGCAATTTTTTACCTGTACCAATTCACCGGCGAACTCTCGGATGCCCAGCAACGCACCGATGCCTTGAGCCAGGTGATGACGCCCACCATCATCGACAGCGCGGTGATCGGGGACTACGACACGATTCGCCGTACCTTAGAGCGCGCCGTGCATCAATCAACCCTGGCCTCTGCCAGCTACATCGATCTGCAGGGCGGGGTGATCAAGGCGGTGTTTGAGACTGACTCTCAAGTCGGGCCGCCCGACTGGCTGCTGCGTCTGGTGAGCGCACGACTGTTTGATGTCAACCAAAACATCTCGGTGGGTGGGCGTGACTACGGTGTCTTGCGATTGAGCTTTGCCAATGAACGCATTGCTGCGCGCTTGTGGGAGCAGTTGCTCATTGCCCTTTTACTGGCCGTGGTGAGCATCACGGGGGGTGGCTTGCTCATTTGGTTTCCTTTGGTGCGCTGGTTGGGAAAGTTAAGTCTGGTGCGCGATTTCGAACAAGCCATGCTCAGAGGCGAGAGCGGTCAACTTTTCAGCGTTCCCGAGAAATTGCCACTTGAATTCAGGCGAACTTTTGATGTCCTCAAGCGGGCTGCTGCCAACTTGCACTCACAAAGGATTGAGGCAGAGGTCACTTTGGGGGCCATCACCGACGGCGTGTTCACCCTGGACCCACTGGGGCAAGTGGTCTTGGCTAATCCGGCCGGCTGCCTGATGACGGGCAAGTCTCACCATGAGTTGATAGGACAACCGATCGCGGCCATTTTTCCGCAATTGTTCATCGGCGGGCAACCCATGCGACCCTGGATGGCCCGGCGAGTCACCCTGGCTGTAGGCGAGAGTCGACGGCTGGTGGTCAATACCAACTTATCCACGATTGACTCGCCCGATGGCAGCACGGTGGGTTTTGTACTGGCGTGCAATGACATCAGCGAACAGTATGAATTGAACCAACGATTGCGCAATGAACTCAAAGCACGCGAATCCACTTTGGTGGCACTTCGCAAGGTGCTCGAGGGCCTGTTGCATTCAACCCCGTCGAGCAATTTGAAAGCGGACACCGATGATTTGCAGGCCATCTCGGCCATGATCTCTGAACTCGTTGCACAGTTGCAAATCCGTGGCGAGCAGCTCAATGGTATTTTTGCCCTCAGCCCCGACGGATTTGTGTCCTTTGACGCTCAGCGACGCGCCAATTATGTGAGCCCCGCGTTTGAGCGATTGACCGGGATTTCGGAGTCGATGGTGCTTGGCAAACAGGAGTTGGAGGTCGAGGCCTTGATCCGCATCCAGTGCAATCCCGAGCAGCCTTGGCGCAGCGTGATAGCCGCTCGTGAAGACGCTGTGCAGGCGTCGGATTTGCAACCCAAGCGTGAGCGTATTGAGTTGTTGCGCCCGGTGCACCGGGTCATCGAAGTGGGTCTGGTCGAAGGGACGACCTATGCCATTTCGCAGGTGCTCTCACTTCGCGATGTGACCCACGAGAGCGAAATCGACAACATGAAAAGCGAATTCCTCTCCACCGCCGCCCATGAATTGCGCACCCCCATGACCAGCATCTATGGTTTTGTACAACTGCTGGTCAACCGCAAATTAACGCCAGAGCGCCAACTGGAGATCTACAACACGATTTACCGGCAAACCGAGCGCATGATTTCTATTCTTAACGAGTTGCTGGATTTGTCGCGCATTGAGGCGCGGCGCGGCAAGGATTTTGTGTTTGAAGTCACCGATCTTTTGGCCTTGGTGCGCGACATCTTGAAGGACTTCAAGCCGCCGCAAGAGCGGGGACAGCCCCTCGCCCAAGATGACGGCATGGATATCTCTGTCGTTGTGGACCGCAACAAAATGGCGCAAGCGATTGGCAATATTTTGTCCAACGCCTACAAATATTCACCCGGTGGCGGTGACGTTCAGGTGCGCTTGGTGCGTGACACGGCCTCTGAACCGATGATGGTGGGCATCGAGGTGCGCGATAAGGGCATTGGCCTGACGCCGGAGCAACTCGCTCGGGTGAGTGAGCGTTTTTACCGTGCGGATGCCTCCGGCACCATCCCGGGTACCGGCTTGGGCATGAGCATCGTGAAAGAAATCATTGAGCTGCATGGCGGTGAGTTGCGACTGGAGAGTGAAATCCATGTCGGCACCGCGGTGACCCTGTGGCTGCCTTCTGCACCAGCCGCTTTGACGCAGCCCGCTACCCTGCGGGCGTGAACAGGTCAACCCGGTCGGTGATGATGCCGTCGGTGCCCAAATCGATCAGCCGTTGCGCGGCCCACTCGTCGTTGACGGTGTAGCTCAGCATCCGAAACCCGGCGCTGCGGGCCTCACGCACACTGGCTTCATCCCACAGGGCGTAGTTACACACCACGGCCACACAGCCCAGTGTCAAAGCGGTGTCCAGCCAGCCGGTCCACAAGGTGTCGAGCAGCAAGCCGCGCGGCAAATTGGCAGCGGCTTCACGCGCGCCAGCCAGCGCCTCGGGCTGGAAAGAGGTCAGCAGCGGTGGCACCGCGGCGTGCTGCCACAGGCTTGCTGCGTGCTGGGCCACCACCTCACCCGTGCGGCGTTCCAGGCCGGGTGTCGGTTTGATTTCAATGTTCAAAAAATAATGGTTGATCAGGCAAAAGCGCGCCACTGTCTCCAGCGTCGCCAAGGGTTCACCGGCGTACTGGCGTGAATGCCAACTCCCCGCATCGAGTCGCGACAAGAGCCTCCAAGGCAAATCACCGCCCACGCCCTGGCCGTTGCTGGTGCGCTGCAATGTGCTGTCATGCAAAAGAAAAGGCACTTCATCTTGCGACAGCTTCACATCGCACTCGAACATGCGGTAACCGTGGGCTGCGCCCAAGCGCATGGCGGCCAAAGTGTTTTCGGGGGCGAGTTTGCCAGCACCACGATGCGCCACCCAACGCGGGTAGGGCCAGTGTTGGGCGTTGACTTCTTCAGTGAAGGACGGATTCATAGCCGCTTGCCGGTGCTGGCATCGAACCAGTGCAGGCGTTCGGGTGTTGCGGTGATGTGCAAAGTGGCGCCTAAGGCAGGCACGCTAGCCAGTCCTTCTTCGGTTCGCACAATGAGAGATTCACCGTTCAGCCGCGTATAAAACAGTCGCTCCGCGCCCAACATTTCCATGGCTTCAACCTGAACCGCCCAGCTGTGATCGGTCGCAGCCGCATGGATGTGCAGATGCTCCGGCCG
>CANGMW010000064.1 GCA_947454695.1 Comamonadaceae bacterium
AAGGCAACTGGCCGTGAAAGAAATGGCTACCACCGGGGACCACCGTGACCGGCAGTAACTGAGGTCGGGCCCAGTTCATGACATCGCTCAAGGGCACCGTGTCGTCCAGTTCGCCATGGACGACCAGGGTACGCTGATGCGCGTCAGCAGGAATCGCTGGCACCTCAAAGCGACTGGCAGCGGTGCCAATCAGCACGAGTTTTTCAATGTCGCGCTGAGCCCACAGTGTTTGAAGCGCGGCACAAGTGACAAAGGAGCCGAATGAAAAGCCCGCCATGGCCAATGCGCCCTGGGGTGCGAGCTGCGCCACCACCGCCAGCAAGTCGTTCGCTTCGCCGCGGCCTTCGTCGTGCGTGCCTTGGCTGGCACCCACGCCGCGAAAATTAAACCGGACCGCACGCCAACCACTTTGCACAAAGGCGCGCGCCAATGTCTGCACCACCTTGTTGTCCATGGTGCCGCCAAACAGCGGATGCGGGTGCGCGATGACGGCCACGCCACGCGCGGATTGACCCTCTGGTAATGCAGGTTCATCCAGCAAGGCTTCGATCGCACCAGCTGCGCCTGCGAGCATCAGGCGTTGCGTCAACGCATTCATGTTCAGCGCCCCGCCTCAGGGGGCGTCAACAAGCGCGTGACGATTTGTCCGTTTTTCAAATGTGAGGTCACGATTTCTTCGATGTCATGCGCATCCACATACGAGTACCAGACCGCCTCAGGATAGACCACCGCCACAGGACCTGCGGCACAGCGGTCCAGGCAACCCGCCTTATTCACGCGCACTTGACCGGGGCCCGCCAAACCGGCCGCCTTGACCAGCGATTTGCACTGCTCAAATGCTTGCATCGCCTGGTGCTGCGCGCAGCAATCTTCATGGGGTTTGCGTTCATTGACGCAGAAAAATACATGGCGCTCGTAGTAGCTCGCTGTTGACGACGCAGCTTTGACGGCAACCTCGGGCATCCGATTGGGTGTGTTTTGACTCATGCCCGAATTTTAGAGTGTGCGCGCAGGGCCTTAGCGAGGCTGACTCCACACGCGGCTGAGGGCATACAGCAAGCTGCCATAGGGCCACAACCAGCCGAGCCACTGCCCCACGCCATGAAATCGTATGAAACGTCCCTGCTCCCATGTTTGCAAGGTGTTGGCGAAATAAGCGCTGGCGGGCGCCATGTTGATGATGCTGAGATAAATGCCCAACACGAGCAACATAAGGCTGGCGCACACGCGGGCAGGCACAGGCACCAACATCAACGACAGCACAGCCGCCAGTCCGATGCCCGTTTGGACCGGCAGGCTCAGCCAAGCCCAAGCGTGCGTGGGGCCATAACTCATCGCAGCTGACATCAACGTGGCAACCACGCCCGCAATCAAGACCGCCAAAACCAACAAGATGCGTCGTGCAGGAGCGAGGATCACACAAAAACCTAGCAAACAGGGAACCATGGCCCCCATGGCCACGCACACCATCTCGGCACCGGGCACCAAAGGCTGCAACTCCAACTCACGCAAGGGCAACCATTCCAAAAAGGGCGTATTGACCAACACGCCCGCTAAGCCAGTTTCCAGTCGCTCATAGACTTGCCCCAACCCAAACGGCACGGCCGCAGGAAAAAGCAAGGCCACAGGCCACAGCGCCAACAAAGCTAAAGCGCCTTGAGCGTCCGCCACAAACCAGCGGGCGCGCCAACGGTGCCATCGGGCGATCGCGCCCATGCGCTCCAGCAGGGCAGCCAAAATCGCCCCGAACCACGCGCCCGCCACATTGAGCAACAAGTCCACGTTGGAGGGCACGCGCGCTGGCAAATAGCTTTGCAGCGATTCCATCAGCAAGGACAACACGCCCGCCAAAAGAGTTGCCAACCACACGGGGGCACGGTGTGAGGTGCGCAAAATGGCCAGAGCCAACAAAAAGCCCAGCGGCAAATAGCCCAAGGTGTTGGCCATGACATCAAAGCCACTCCAGTAGCGAGGCCAATCAGCCAGCAGGTAGTGCCAAGGCGGGATATCCTGGTCGCGCCAGCCCGTGAACGGGTACAGACTGGCGTAAACAATCAGAGCGATGAAGGCCAGGCTCAGAGGCCAAGCGGCCGTCTTGTGGTGCGGCATCGCGCTCAGAACGGCTTGACCACCACCAGGATCACCGCCGCCAACATCAGGATCACCGGGATTTCGTTGAACCAACGAAACCAGACGTGGCTGCGGGTGACGCGGCCTTGCTGGAATTTTTTAAGCAAAAGGCCACACGCATGGTGGTAGCCCAGCACCAGCACCACGACAGCCAGTTTGGCATGCATCCAGCCATTGCCTTCGCCCAACCCGATGCCAATTCCCAGCCAGAGGTACAAGCCCAGCGCCAGCGCGGGCGCGGCCAACACAGTGGTGAAACGCATGAGCTTGCGTGCCATCAGCAGCAAGCGCTCGCGCTCGGCATCGGAGCCTGGAGGCACCATGGCCAGATTGACAAAAATGCGAGGCAAATAGAACAGGCCAGCAAACCAGCTGGCCACGAACACAATATGAAGGGCTTTGATCCAGAGCATGGGCTCAGTTTAGCGGGCATGACGCCAAATTAGCCCATCAAGCAGCCTTGCGCGGTACTTTTGGCCAAAAAAAACCCCAGCCGAAGCCGGGGTTGGAAGCCTTTTCAGCTGTCACACATCAAGGCCCCGCTCAGGGAGGAAAAGCGGGAGGCGGCGAACCGCCCAAGCGAAATTTAACAAAAATGAAACCGAAATTCAAGGTTTTGAAGCAAAAAAACGCATGCCCTGTCTCGTTCGAGACAAAACTAATTTTTTCAGATCAGGGCTTAGCAGGCTGGATTCAGGCACAATTTTTCCCATGACACTGCACGCCCCCTTCCCCTTAGGTCGCCCGCGTCGTTTGCGCCGCGACGACTTCACCCGCAACCTGGTGCGCGAAAACGCCCTGACTGCCCACGACCTGATCTACCCGGTGTTTGTGCTGGAGGGCCAGCAACGCCGTGAAGACGTGTCGTCCATGCCCGGTGTGCAGCGCCTGAGTCTGGACCTGCTGCTGCCGGTGGCCGAGCAGTGCGTGAAGCTGGGCATCCCGGTCATCGCGCTGTTTCCGGTGATTGATGCGAGCCTGAAAACCCCGGACGGGCGCGAAGCGCTCAACCCCCAAGGCTTGGTGCCCACCGTGGTGCGTGCGCTGAAAAAAGAATTTCCGCAACTCGGGGTGATGACCGATGTGGCGCTGGACCCCTTTACCAGCCACGGCCAGGACGGTTTGCTGGACGAGACCGGCTACATCCTTAATGACGAGACCGTGGCGGTGCTCAAGCAACAAGCCCTGACGCAGGCTGAGGCCGGCGTGGACATCGTGGCGCCCAGCGACATGATGGATGGTCGCATCGGCGCGATCCGCGAATTACTCGAAGCCAAGGGCCTGATTCACACCCGCATCATGGCCTACAGCGCCAAGTACGCCAGCGCGTTTTACGGCCCCTTCCGCGATGCGGTGGGTTCCTCAGGCAACTTGGGCAAGAGCAACAAAAAGGTCTACCAGATGGACCCGGGCAACAGCAACGAGGCCCTGCGCGAAGTCGCCATGGACATTGCCGAAGGCGCAGACATGGTGATGGTCAAGCCCGGCATGCCTTATCTGGACGTGGTGCGCCGCGTGAAAGATGAATTCGGCGTGCCCACGTTTGCCTATCAGGTGTCGGGCGAATACGCCATGCTCAAGGCCGCCGCCCAAAATGGTTGGCTCGACCATGACGCCGTCATGATGGAAAGCCTGCTCGCCTTCAAGCGCGCGGGTGCCGACGGCGTGCTGACCTACTTTGCGCTGGACGCGGCCCGCCTGCTGCAAAACCGCTGAGGCTGATCAGCCCCAGCGCCCCGAGTTCTCAAGCGCCCAAGTGCTGGCCCAAAAACGCCAGCGTGCGCTGGCGCGCCAACGTGGCGGCCGTGGCGTCAAAAGCGCCGCGGTGGTCACAGTTGAAGCCGTGGTCGGCGGCATAGATGTGCACCTGCACCTCCGGATGCGCCGCTTGGAATGCGCTAACACCCTCCAGAGGAATCCAGTGATCGCGTTCACCAAAATGCGCCAAGACCGGGCACTTCGGATGACGCGCCACTTCTTCCTCGGTGGTGATGCCGCCGCCGTAATAAGGGATGGCGGCCGACACGCCCTTGAGTAAGCACGCTGAGCGCCAGGTCAGCAAGCCGCCCCAGCAATAACCCATCACCGCCACTTTGCCGGCTTGCGACGCAAAGTCGACCGCAGCCTGGATGTCTTGCAAAACGCCAGGGGCGGGCAGTGCCTCGATCGCCGCCTTGAGCTCAAAACCCACCTTGATGTCGTCCGGGGTGTAGCCCAACTCCACGCCCGCTTGGGCCCGGTTAAACGTGGCCGGAGCGACGGCCAAATAGCCATCAGCGGCATAGCCGTCCGCCACCGCGCGGATGTGGGCATTGACACCGAAAATTTCCTGCAACACCACCACCGCGCCGCGCGGCGTGCCCGAAGGTTGTGCGACATATGCAGGGAAAGTGGTGCCGTCTGCGGCTTTGAGTTGTTGGAATTGACCCATGGTGAACGTCCTTGATGCGTGTTGTCAGATTGAGTGAAATCGGCTTTAGACAGCCGCGAGCTTACGTTGCAGAAAATCGATCCGGTCCTGCCCCCAAAACAGCTCGCCATCCACGACATACGACGGCGCGCCAAACACGCCGGCGTCAATCGCTTGCTGGGTATTGGCATCGTAGCGCTGCTGTACTGCGTCGCTGCGGGCGTCGGCCAGTCGCTGGGCTGGCAAGCCGCATTCAGCAAGCAGTTCACCCAGCACCTGCGCGCTGGCAATGTCGCGCTGCTGCGCCCACACCGCAGCGAATACCGCGCCGGTGATACGCATGGCGGCTTGCGCCCCCTCGTGCAAATCCACCGCAATGATGAGCCGCGCCGCATCGTCGCCGGCAACCGGAAAAAACTGAGGCTGCACATGGATCGGCATCCCAAGATGTTCGCCAAAGCGCTTGAGTTCGACCAAACGGTAAGCCTGGCGTTGCGGTGCGCGTTTGCCCAAGGGCAGGCCGCCCGAGACCGGGAAGACCTTGCCGTAGTCTGCGGGCAACACCCGCACTGTGGCGCCTGATTCTTTTGCTAACGCAGCAAAACGGGCATGGCCCAAGTAAGCCCAGGGACTCTGGGTGGCAAAGTAATAGTCGATCGTTGCTGTCATGGTGACTCCGTTTGGGCAGCAGTGATGGTATCTTGTCGGGCATTTCCTTGCTGCTGGAGCAATTTTGGACAAAGTTATTTTGATTACGGGCGCCAGCCGCGGCATCGGCGCTGCCTGCGCTTTGCTGGCAGCCCAACAGGGCTACGCCGTGGCGGTCAACTACAGCACCAACTCCTTGGCTGCTGACGAGGTGGTGCGCACCATCCGGGCTGCTGGCGGCACGGCCATGTCGGTGCAAGCCGATGTCGCGCAAGAATCGCAAGTGCTGGACATGTTTGCCCAGGTGGACGCCAAGCTCGGTCGCCTCACGGGGCTGGTCAACAACGCCGGCGTGGTGGACGTGGCTGCCCGGATCGACGAGATGGACCTGGCCCGCTGGCGGCGCATGTTTGACATCAACGTCATGGGCACCATGCTGTGCGCACGCGAAGCGGTGCGACGCATGAGCACGCGACACGGCGGCGATGGCGGGGCGATTGTCAACGTCAGCAGCATTGCCGCCACCCTGGGCTCGCCCGGCATGTATGTGGACTACGCCGCCGCCAAAGGGGCGGTGGATGTGTTCACGGTCGGACTGGCGCGCGAAGTGGCCGCCGAGGGCATTCGTGTCAACGCGGTGCGCCCCGGCATCATCGACACCGAGATCCACGCCAGCGGCGGCCAACCCGGCCGCGCCCAGAAGGTGGGGCCACAACTGCCCATGCAGCGCCCCGGCACGGCGCAGGAAATGGCCCAAGCCATCATCTGGCTCCTGTCCGAGCAGGCCAGTTATTGCACGGGCAGCATTCTCGATGCCGCCGGCGGGCGATAGGCCCCGTGCCAAGCGACAATCGAGCTCCACGCAAGGAAAAAACATGAGCGAGACAACGTCCGAATTGCTGAGCGAACAACGTGGCGCGGTGCTGTGGTTGACCATCAACCGCGAAGCCCGGCGCAACGCCATGAGCCACACCGTGCTGGCCGGCCTGCGCCAGGCCATCGATGCCGCACAAGACCAGCCCGAGGTGCGCGCCATCGTGATCACCGGCACAGGCGAGAAAGCCTTTTGCGCTGGCGCCGACTTGCAGGCCGACAAAGCGTTCACCACCGACTACTCCGACCCGCGCGGCCACCTCGCGCAAGTGCTGCGCAGCGCGCGCAACAGCAACGTGCCGCTGATCGCCCGCGTGAACGGCGCGTGCATGGCCGGCGGCATGGGCCTCATGAGCATGTGCGATATGGCGGTGGCCGCACGCCATGCGGTGTTTGGACTGCCCGAGGTGAAAGTGGGCGTCTTTCCGGCGCAGGTCTTGAGCGTCTTGCAGCACCTGATCCCGCGCCGCCAGCTGACCGAGATGTGCTTAACCGGCGAACCCCTCACGTCCGAGCAGGCGCTGGCCATCGGTCTGGTCAATTACGTGGACGACGACGTGGACGCCAAGCTGCAATGGCTGCTGGACCGCATGCTGGACAAGTCGCCGGCGGCGATTCGCCGTGGCTTGTACACCATGAAAAAAGTCGAGGCCATGGCATTTGAAGAATCTATGGCGTTTACGGAGAGTCAGATCGCTTTGTTCACCCTCACCGGTGACGCGCGTGAAGGTCAACAGGCCTTCAAGGAAAAGCGCCCGCCCCAGTGGCCCGGGCGTTGAAACTTATTTTGCATATTAAAAAATCGGAGACAAAACCATGAGCACACCCCTGATTGAGCATTTCATTGCCGGCCGCCGCGTGGCGGGCAGTTCCCCGCGTCGACAAGACGTTTTCAACCCTGCCACCGGCGCAGTGAGCGGCAGCACGGCGCTGGCCAGCACCGCAGACGTCACTGTGGCAGTGGCTGCTGCCCAGGCCGCCTTCCCTGCATGGGCTGACACGCCGCCCATTCGGCGTGCCCGGGTGATGTTTAAATTTTTAGAACTGCTCAACCTTCACAAGGACAAGCTGGCCGAGATGATCACTGCCGAACACGGCAAAGTGTTCACCGACGCCCAGGGCGAAGTGGCCCGCGGCATCGACATCGTTGAATTTGCGTGCGGCATACCCCAGCTGCTCAAAGGCGACTTCACCGACCAGGTCTCCACCGGCATGGACAACTGGACGCTGCGCCAGCCGCTGGGCGTGGTGGCCGGCATCACGCCGTTCAACTTCCCGGTGATGGTGCCGATGTGGATGTTCCCGGTGGCCATCGCCGCGGGCAACACCTTTGTGCTCAAGCCCAGCCCGATCGATCCCACGCCCTCGCTCTTCATGGCCGAGTTGCTGCAACAAGCCGGCTTGCCCGATGGCGTGTTCAACGTGGTGCAAGGCGACAAAGAATCGGTGGATGCGCTTTTGGTTCACCCTGATGTGAAAGCCGTGAGCTTTGTCGGCTCCACCCCGATTGCCAACTACATTTATGAAACCGGCGCCCACCACGGCAAACGCGTGCAAGCGCTGGGGGGTGCCAAGAACCACATGGTGGTGATGCCCGACGCGGATTTGGAGCAAGCGGTGGACGGGCTTATTGGCGCGGCCTACGGCTCTGCCGGCGAGCGGTGCATGGCCATCTCGGTCGCGGTGCTGGTGGGCGATGTGGCCGACAAGATCATGCCCAAACTCATGGAGCGGGCGAAGTCACTCAAGGTGCTCGACGGCATGAACCTGGCGGCCGAGATGGGGCCGATTGTCACGAGCTTGGCGCACCAGCGCATCACCGGCTACATCGCGCAGGGCGAGCAAGAAGGCGCCAAGCTTTTGGTTGATGGCCGCAACTTTGCCAGCGCTCAGGCCGGCAAAGGTTGCGAACAAGGCTTCTGGATGGGTGGCACGCTGTTTGACCATGTCACCCCGGACATGCGCATCTACAAGGAAGAAATTTTCGGCCCGGTGCTCTCCTGCGTGCGCGTGCCCGACTTCGCCACCGCGGTGCAACTGATCAACGACCACGAGTTCGGCAACGGGGTGTCCTGCTACACGCGCGACGGCAACGTGGCACGCGAATTTTCGCGGCGCATTCAAGTGGGCATGGTGGGCATCAATGTGCCCATTCCTGTGCCTATGGCCTGGCATGGCTTTGGCGGCTGGAAGCGCTCGCTCTTTGGCGACATGCATGCCTACGGCGAAGAGGGTGTGCGCTTTTACACCAAGCAAAAGTCCATCATGCAGCGCTGGCCGGAAAGCATTGGCAAAGGCGCCGAATTTGTGATGCCCACGGCGAAATGATGTTTTCCTTGCACGCTTGCCGGAGGGTGTCTGCGGCGGCTCAGAGGCGCTGCGCCGTGACAGAACCCAGCCAACGCCCAATAAGTCCAACGCAAAATGTCTGACACCACTTTCGACTACATCATCATCGGCGCCGGCACCGCCGGCTGTCTGCTGGCCAATCGCTTGTCCGCTGACGCCAGCAAGCGCGTGCTGCTGATCGAGGCCGGGCGGCGTGACGACTACCACTGGATCCACATCCCAGTGGGCTATCTCCACTGCATTGGCAACCCGCGCACCGACTGGCTCTACCAGACCGAGGCCGATGCGGGCCTGAACGGCCGTCAACTGCGTTACCCGCGCGGCAAGGTGTTGGGCGGCTGCTCCAGCATCAACGGCATGATCTACATGCGCGGCCAGTCGCGCGACTACGACCAGTGGGCGCAACTCACAGGTGACGACGCCTGGCGCTGGGACAACACCCTGCCCTACTTCAAACACCATGAAGACCACTACAAGGGTGCCAATGCACTTCACGGCGCCAAGGGTGTGCCCACCGAGTTGATGGACCTGCAAGGCCAGCCCGCGGACCACTACCGCAAGCTCATGCGCCACCACCAGACCGGGGGCGAGTGGCGCATTGAAAAACAGCGGCTGCGCTGGGATGTGCTGGATGCTTTTTCCCAAGCAGCCCAGCAAGCCGGCATTGCGGCCACCGAGGATTTCAACACCGGCAACAACGAAGGCGTGGGCTACTTTGAGGTCAATCAGAAAAGCGGCTGGCGCTGGAACACCGCCAAAGCGTTTTTGCGCCCGACCTGCTACGGCCGCCCCAACTTTGAGATGTGGACCTTGGCCCAAGTCGCGCGCCTGGTGGTGGAAACTCAAGCCGATGGCAGCCAGCGCTGCACCGGCGTGCAAGTGTGGTCAGGGCACGAGTTGGTCACGGCCCACGCCCGCAGCGAAGTCATCCTGAGTGCGGGCAGCATCGGCTCCCCGCAAATTTTGCAACTCTCGGGCATTGGCCCCGCGCCCCTCTTGCAATCCCTGGGTATCACGCCCGTCAAGGACCTGCCCGGCGTGGGCGCCAATTTGCAGGACCACTTGCAAATCCGCTCGGTCTACAAAGTCAAAGGTGTGAAAACACTCAACACCCTGGCCAACTCGCTGTGGGGCAAAGCCAAAATCGGACTGGAGTACGCGCTCAAGCGCTCCGGGCCGATGAGCATGGCGCCCTCGCAGTTAGGTGCCTTCACCCGCAGCGACCCCTCGCAGCCTCACCCTAACTTGGAATACCACGTGCAGCCGCTCTCGCTGGATGCATTTGGCGAGCCCCTGCACAACTTCCCGGCCTTCACCGCCAGCGTGTGTAACCTCAACCCGACCAGCCGGGGCACGGTGAACATCGCCAGCCCGCGTTTTGAAGACGCGCCGCGCATTGCCCCCAACTACCTCAGCACCGAAGCCGATCGTCAAGTCGCGGCCGACTCCTTGCGGGTGACGCGGCGCATCGTCGCACAACCCGCGCTGGCCGCTTACCAACCCGAAGAGTTCAAGCCCGGGGTGCAGTACCAAAGCGACGAGGATCTGGCGCGTCTGGCCGGTGACATCGCCTCCACCATCTTTCACCCGGTGGGCACCACCAAAATGGGCCGAGCCGATAATCCGATGGCCGTGGTGGACTCGCAATTGCGCGTGCGCGGCGTTGCCGGCTTGCGCGTGGTCGATGCCGGCGTGATGCCCACCATCACCAGTGGCAACACCAATTCACCCACGCTGATGATTGCCGAGAAAGCCGCGCGCTGGATCATTGAATCCGCGGGTAAGTCCTAGGCCAAGCCGTGCTGCTCTGCCGTTAAAGTTCAGCCACTTCTTTGCGAGCACAGGGTGTTTGCACGTAAGCGACCCAGGAGACTTCTCTCGAACAACAACAGTGATCACGCTCTCGAAGCCGTGACACCTCCCACGCCGGCTTGTCCGGCGTTTTTTTTTGCCCTCACCCCGGATGCGACAATTTGCAGATGGAATTTTTCATCATCACCTTGGCGTCGTTTTTGGCCGGCTGTGTGGACGCCATCGTCGGCGGTGGCGGTTTGATTCTGGTACCCGCCCTCTTCGCCACTTTTCCCGGCGCACCCCCGGCCACGCTGTTCGGCACCAACAAAGGCGCCTCGATCTGGGGGACGGCTTTTGCCACCCACCAGTACAGCCAGCGCGTGCAACTGCGCTGGCCCGTGCTCTTGCCGGCCGCGGTCTGCGGCTTTGCGTCCTCTCTCTTTGGCGCGTGGGGCGTCACGCTGGTCTCTGCTGAATA
>CANGMW010000065.1 GCA_947454695.1 Comamonadaceae bacterium
CCATCAGGCGACTACCGCCTCATCGCTGCGAGTTTCTCCCCGGTTGTCGCGCCAGGTGATGCCCACTTTGTCGCCCGCTTTGGCGCCCTTGATGTTGAATTGCAAAAACGGATTTTTGGAGACGGCCGGTCCCCATTCCGCCGTCATGACGGTCTTGCCGTTCAAGGTGGCGCTGACGTCCTGAATGTGCCACGCAGCCACCAGCTTGCCGCTGCTGTCTTTGCGCTGCCCCGTTTCCATCTCGTGACTCATCAGCACACGCACGACGGCGTGGTTGCCGGCGGCTTGCACGCGAAGGCGCATGGGATCTGCCATGGTGTTTTCCTTGAAAGTGGGTCAGCCGCAGCCGCCCAAAGTGACTTTGACATCCTTCTTGGCAAAGAAGGCTTTACCGTCCGTGGTGATGGCCACGGCATAGACATCGCAGGATTGCGCCAGTTTGGCGCGTGTGCTGAAGTTGGCTTCGATGTCGGGGCTGATATTGAACATCGCCACCAAGGCTGACGGATTTTTATCCACCAGGAGCAAGAGGCGTTTGACGTTGGGCAAGGTGGTGCTCAAGCTCAAGGGCACGATGGCGCCGTTTTCGGCGATGTCGGGCCCGGTGATGCTCACGTCCTTGCTCTCCACAGGCGCCGCACCGCCCAAAGCTTTGACCGCTTCGCCTACCGTCTGGGCGTTGAAGGCGGCTTTGTCGTAGGCCATGACGCCCTTGGAAAAAAAGCCTGCGCTGGCCAACAAGGCGGCCACGGTGGCGCTGTGCTTGAGGGTGTCTCTGCGTGAGGGCATGGTGTGTCTTGTTGTGAAAGCGTAAAAGTGACGGGTTCTATTTTGCCGTACAGCGCAGAAGTCAGCCGATAATGATTTGCGTACTGACTTGACATAGGGAGAGCGCATGTCCTCAAACCACGGTGATCGATCCTTCTCATCTGCCCGCCACGGGCTGTCAACGGGTTTATTCAAAAGCCTGTTCATGGGCCTGTGCGTTGGACTTTTATTGGCCAATGGGTCTCACGCCCAATCCACTGCTGACGCGCTGAACCAGCGTGCCACCGCCGCCATGTGCGCCAATTGCCACGGCACCGATGGGCGGGTGGTGCAAGGCTCGGCCATCCCCGCTTTGGCGGGCATGCCGCGGGACTACATGCTGTTGCAGCTCAAGGAATTCAAAGAAGGCACGCGACCTGCGACCGTCATGCACCAAATTACCAAGGGCCTGACCGATGCACAAGTCCAGGCCATCGCCAACTATTACGCCAGCACACCGCGCTGAACCCGGGAGACTGATATGAAACGTCGCAGCTTTGTTCAAGCTTCATTGGCAGCCGGTGCACTGAGTGGTCTGTCCGCTTGCTCATTTTCCGGACGCATTCCGGAGAAAGCCCGCGTGGTGGTGGTTGGTGGGGGTTACGGGGGCGCCACCGCCGCCAAGTACATCCGCCTGTTTTCAAACCACCAGATCGATGTGGTCCTGATCGAGCCCAATGCCGCTTTTGTCTCCTGCCCGATCTCCAACCTGGTGATTGGCGGCAGCAAGACCATGGCCGACATCACGACGCCCTACGACGCGCTGACCTCCAAGCACGGGGTGAACCTGGTGCATGACAGCGTGAGCCGCATCGACACCGCCAAAAAAACCGTCACCTTAGCCGGTGGTGCGTCGATCCGTTATGACAAGCTGGTGCTGTCCCCCGGTATTGACCTGATGATGGACACGGTGGAGGGCTTGTCGGCCGCCAATGCCTCGGGTCAAGTCCTGCATGCCTGGAAGGCCGGTGCGCAAACCGTGGCCTTGCGCCGGCAACTCGTGGACATGCCCGACGGCGGTGTCTATGCCATCACCATTCCGGAAGCGCCCTACCGTTGCCCGCCCGGGCCGTATGAGCGCGCCAGTCAGGCGGCCTCCTATTTCAAACAGCACAAGCCCAAGTCCAAGGTCCTGATCCTCGATGCCAATCAGGACGTCACGTCCAAAGGGCCGCTGTTCAAAAAATTCTGGGCAGAACAGTACAAAGGCATTTTGGAATACATCCCGCAGCACAAGGTGGTGGCGGTGGATGCCAAGGCGGGCGTTTTGAAATTTGAAGTGCACAACGATGTGAAAGCCAATGTCCTCAATGTGTTGCCTGCGATGCGGGCCGGGCACATTGCGGTGCAGACCGGGCTGGCCAATGCCAATGCGCGCTGGTGCGGCGTGAACTACCAAACCTTTGAGTCCACCCAGGCCAAGGATGTGCACGTGATCGGCGACGCGGTGTTGGCCGCCCCCCTCATGCCCAAGTCCGGGCACATGGCCAATTCACACGGCAAAGTCACCGCCGCAGCCATCGTGGCCCAGCTCAGTGATTTGCCGGTGAATGCAGCCCCCTTCCTGAGCAACACCTGCTACAGCTTTGTGAACGACAAGCTGGTGGTGCATGTGGCTTCGGTGCATCAATTCGATGCCGCAGAGAAAACCTACAAAACCGTGCCGGGCTCCGGCGGTGTGTCGACCGCGCCCAATGAGCTCGAAGGTGTTTACGCCTGGAATTGGGCGCGCAATATCTGGGCCGACACGCTGTTGTGACGCCCCGCCCTGAAGCTGCTGAGCCCTGGTGGCTCACACCTCAACCCGGGGCCTTGCCACTCAGCGAACCCGCCGGCCTGACCCAGGCTGAGGTGCGCACGCGTCGTGAAGAATTTGGTCTCAACCTGGTGATCGATCGGCGGGC
Organism: Comamonadaceae bacterium; assembly: GCA_947454695.1. GTDB lineage: Bacteria > Pseudomonadota > Gammaproteobacteria > Burkholderiales > Burkholderiaceae_C > CANGMW01. The sequence goes on from CANGMW010000065.1 coordinate 2,712, forward strand.
CAAGTCCTGGCTGTGGCAGTACCTGGCCCATTTCAAAAATCCACTGGTCCTGATTCTCTTGCTGGCCAGTACGGTGTCAGCGCTCACAGGTGAGCTGACCAATTTTGTGATCATCACCTGCATGGTTTTGCTCAGCGTGACGCTGGACTTTGTGCAGGAATACCGGGCCAATGCGGTGGCTGACAAATTGCGACAGTCGGTCACCCTCCATGCCACCGTAGTACGCGATGGGCGCACGCAAGACATCCCCAGCAGCGAGTTGGTGCCTGGCGACCTGGTGATCTTGTCCGCGGGCGACTTGACGCCAGCCGACGGCGTGGTGGTGTTTGCCAAAGATTTTTTTGTCAATCAGGCGCTGCTCACTGGTGAGGCTTACCCGGTGGAAAAACACGGCACTTACCCGGGCGACGCGGCCACTGAACTGCAAGACGCGACCAACGCGGTCTTCATGGGCACCTCGGTCATCAGCGGCAGCGCGCACATGCGGGTGGTGAAAACCGGGGCGGCCACGGCAGTCGGGGCCATCGCGCAAAGTGTGAGCCGCTCGGCCGCACCCACGTCGTTTGAAGTGGGGACACGCCAATTTGGCCTGCTGATCATGCGCCTGACTTTGCTGCTGGTGATGTTTGTCTTGCTGGTGAATTTGTTCTCCCACAAGCCCTGGCTGGACTCCTTTTTGTTTGCGGTGGCTCTGGCGGTGGGGCTGACGCCGGAGTTGCTGCCCATGGTGGTGTCGGTCACCTTGTCACGCGGCGCCATGCGCATGGCCGAGCAGCACATGATTGTGAAGCGGCAGACGGCCATTCAGGACTTGGGCTCCATGGATGTGTTGTGCACCGACAAAACCGGCACGCTTACCCAAGCCAAAATTCACATGGAGCGGCATGTGGATGCCTTGGGGCAAAGCTGTGACCGTGTTCTTCAACTGGCCTATCTCAACAGCTATTTTGAGAGCGGTCTAAAAAGCCCGCTGGATGACGCCATCCTGGAGCACAGCAGCATCGACGTCAGTGCCTTCACCAAAATCGATGAAGTACCGTTTGATTTTGAGCGCCGTCGCTTGTCGGTGTTGCTGGACCGTGGTCAGGGACCGGCGCAGGAGCGGTGGCTGGTGGTCAAGGGCGCGCCCGATGACATCCTGAGCTTGTGCACGCACTACGAAAACGGCGAGGGTACATCGGGTGGGTCTCACCTGCTGGACGAGGCAGCACTGGAAAAGGTGCGCGCCAACTACCATGCCTTGGAGGACGAGGGCTTTCGGGTGCTCGCGGTGGCATGGCGTCGGGTACCCCTGGACCATCCGCATGCGGTAGTCACCGATGAAAGTGAATTGGTGCTCGCTGGTTTCGCCGCTTTTTTGGATCCGCCCAAAGCCAGTGCCGGCGAAGCCCTGAAGGCTTTGCAAGCGGCTGGTGTGCAGATCAAGGTGGTCACCGGCGACAGTGAGCGCGTCACACAACATGTGTGTCGTGAACTTCAACTGCCGGTGCTCGGTGTTTTGACCGGGCATGAGATCGCACAGATGGATGACCTGGCCTTGCAAGCGCGTGTCGACCAGGTCACCTTGTTTTGCCGCGTCAACCCGGAACAAAAAAACCGGGTCATTCGCGCCCTGCGCGCGCGCGGCCATGTGGTGGGCTACCTGGGTGATGGTGTGAACGACGCGCCGTCCCTGCACTCGGCCGATGTGGGCATCTCGGTGGATTCCGGTGTGGATGTGGCCAAAGCGGCAGCTGACATGATCATGCTCAAACAGGATCTGGCGGTGCTTCACTTTGCCGTGCTGGAGGGGCGCCGCACCTTTGGCAACATCATGAAGTACATCATGATGGGCACGAGTTCGAATTTCGGCAATATGTTCAGCATGGCCGGGGCTGCGCTGTTCCTGCCGTTTCTGCCCATGCTGCCCACGCAGATTTTGCTCAACAATATTTTGTACGACTTGTCCGAAGTCGCGATTCCTTTTGACGCGGTGGATGAGGACGCCATCCGCGAGCCCCATCAACTGGACCTGACCTTGATCCGCAACTTCATGCTGGTCATCGGCCCGGTGAGTTCACTGTTCGACTTTCTCACCTTCTATGTGATGCTGGTGGTCTTTCAAGCGAATGAAACCCTGTTTCAAACCGGCTGGTTTGTCGAGTCGCTGTGCACCCAGGTGCTGGTGATCTTCGTCATCCGCACCCACGGCAACCCCTTCAAGAGCCGGCCGCATCCTTTGCTCACCGCCTCTTCCTTGGCGATCGTTGCGGCAGCCATTGCTTTGCCGTACACCGCTTTGGGGACTTACTTTGCGTTCACACCACCGCCGCTTGGTTTTTATGTGATCTTGGGGGTGATGGTGGTGTTTTACCTGGGCTTGGTTCAAATTATCAAGCGCCGGTTTTTCGGCCTGGCCCGCCCCACATGAAACTTGCGGGGTCGGTTAATGGGACAAAGCTTCAGGCAAACAGCTTGTAAAGCGTCCAGCCCAAATTCAGCACGACAAGTGAAATCAGTGTATTGAAGGTTAACTTCATGCCCATCACGCGTTTGGTGAAATTGGGCGAGGGTTCATTAATGCCTTGGGCATGGATCAAACGCCCCAGGCTCAAGGTGACGCTGGGCACGGCCACCAACCACCACGGCGCGCCATTGATCTCCAGGCAGGCGATCAGAATCAAGCCGATGGGCACGTATTCGGCAAAGTTCCCTTGGGCGCGGATCGCGCGCTCCAGGTCCTCATGGCCGCCGCTGCCCAAAGCGACTTTGTTTTTCTTGCGCAAGCCGATCACGGCGAATGAGAGCCGGACAAAGACGATGGTCAGAAGCGAGGCTGCGATGGATGTGACGATGAGCATGGCGGTCTTCCTGGGTTGTAGGGCATATGCGGGCTCATCTGCACACCGAGGTGCAAGACTGCCGTGGAGCGAGGGGGTTAAGCGATCTTTTGCAAGGCCTCATCAATGGAAGCGAGGACCTCGTCGTTCAATTTGCCGCCACTGAAGGGTGCGATGGCTTTGAGCGACATGTTTTTGATCATGCCCAAAGCAGGATGGTTGATCAGCTCCGGCATTTTTTCTTCAATGAAGGCGCGTGTTTGTTCGTTGTCCAATAATTCTTTGACGGTGGAGTTGGTGCTGAATGCCATGAGGAGCTCCTTGCTGTGGGATGAAAAGTTAAAAGCAGGATTCTGCCTGATTGACAAGCTCCCACTGTGCCAGCGCATTTGCGGCCAGATGCGCCATACGGCGGGTGAGGGGGGTTGAGGGGCTGAAGGCAGTCGAAAAAAAAGCCCCAGGTCTGGGGCTTAGGGAATTGAAGGCGTGGGTTGTTCAGAGGCGCTCAAAAATCGCCGCAATCCCTTGGCCGCCGCCAATGCACATGGTGACCAAAGCGTATTTGCCGCGAATGCGCTCAAGCTCATACAGCGCTTTGGTGGCGATGAAGGCGCCCGAGCAACCCACCGGGTGGCCCAGTGCAATCGCGCCGCCATTCGGGTTGGTTTTGGCCGGGTCAAAGCCCAGCACTTTGTTCACGGCGAGTGCCTGGGCTGCAAAAGCTTCGTTGGCTTCAATCACGTCCAGCTGGTCCAGGCTCAATCCGGCTTTTTTCAGTGCCAGTTTGGTCGCCGGGATGGGGCCTTCGCCCATGATCTCGTTGGGCACACCGGCCACTGCGTAGGACACCAGACGTGCCATGGGTTTTTGACCGGCTTTGGCCGCGGCATCGGCCGAAGCCAGCACAAAGAAAGCCGCGCCGTCGTTGATGCCCGAGGCGTTGCCGGCGGTCACCGTGCCGTCTTTCTTGAAGGCCGGCTTCATCTTGGCCAGGATGTCCATGGTGGTGTTGGCTTTGACATGTTCGTCGTTGTCAAACACCACATCGCCCTTACGGGTTTGCAGCGTGATGGGCACGATCTGCGATTTAAAGCGACCCTCGGCAATGGCCGCAGCGGCACGGCGCTGCGATTCGCAGGCAAAGGCGTCTTGCTCTTCGCGCGTGATGTTCCATTTGGTCGCCAGGTTTTCGGCCGTGATACCCATGTGGCCCACGCCAAACGGATCGGTCAGCACCGCCACCATCATGTCCACTGCCTTGGCGTCTCCCATGCGGGCGCCAGAGCGCAGCGCGGGCATCATGTAGCTGCCGCGGGACATGACTTCCACGCCGCCGCCGATGCTGTAATCGAAATCGCCCAGCATGATGCTTTGCGAAGCGGTCACGATGCCTTGCAGCCCCGAAGAGCACAGACGGCTGACCTGCATGGCAATCGAGTCCATGGGCAAGCCTGCCTGGATGGAAGCCACGCGCGACACATAGGCGTAGCGCGAGTCGGTAGGAATACAGTGACCCACCACCGCGTTGCCAATTTGGGCCGGCTCAACGCCCGAGCGGCTGATGGCTTCTTTCATGACCGCGCCGGCTAATTCAGCTGGCTCCATATTAGACAGAGAGCCGCCAAAGGTGCCGATGGCCGAACGAACTGCACTGAGAACAACGACTTCACGTGACATAGCGCTATCTCCTTGAATGGGGTTGGTGATGGATAAATAAACCTGAAGATCCTAGGTCGTATTCCTGACGCAATTCTTGCCGAGGCGGGCGAGGGCGAGAATAGCGCTCAACGACAAGCAACTTTAAATGACCATGAAACGTGCATTGATTTGTGGCGTAACGGGCCAAGATGGCGCCTACCTTGCCCAGTTTCTGCTTCAAAAAGGCTATGAGGTCTGGGGGACTTCCCGAGACGCTCACACCGCTTCCCTGTCCAATTTGAGCGCTTTGGATGTGGCGACGCAGGTTGAGCTCAAGTCCATGGCGGTCAACGATTTCAGAAGTGTCTTGCAGGTGATCGCCGCTGCCGAGCCGGATGAAATTTACAACCTTTGCGGTCAAACCTCGGTCGGTCTCTCATTTGAGCAGCCGGTGCAAACGCTGGAGAGCATCGGCATCGCCAATTTGTATTTTCTGGAAGCCATCCGTTTTCTGGCAAAACCTGTTCGGTACTACAACGCCGGCTCCAGCGAGATGTTTGGCAACTGTGCTGACCAAGCTGCTAACGAGCTAAGCGCTTTCAATCCGAGGAGCCCTTACGCCGTAGCCAAGTGCACCGCATTTTGGCAAGTCGCCAATTACCGAGAAGCCTACGATCTTCATGCCTGTTCCGGGATTTTGTTCAACCATGAGTCGCCGCTTCGGGCTTCACGTTTTGTGACCCAAAAAGTGGTGCAGGCAGCTTGTCGCATCGCCGCCGGCAGCGATGAAAAACTGGCGCTGGGCCAGATGTCTATCATCCGGGACTGGGGCTGGGCACCTGAATACATAGAGGCTATGTGGCGCATACTTCAGCACGACGAGCCTTTGGATTTTGTGGTCGCCACCGGTCAAAAAAATTCACTGCAAGATTTTGTTGACAAGGCTTTTTCAAGCTGCGATCTTGACTGGCGCGAGCATGTCACCTTTGACGAAAAATTTCTGCGCCCAACGGATTTACAGGTCAGCGTTGGCGATCCGACCAAAATAGCCAAGGTATTGGGCTGGCAGGCCACCAGTACGATGAAGGACGTGGTTGAAAACATGGTGGCGTTCGTTCGTTCAAGTCGGATGAATTGATTGCTGAAGAAAAACAGAACAACAACCGCAGCGCTTTTAAGCCCGTTTTTTCATCTGCCGCGAACTCGTCAAACGTGAGTCCGATCTCAGGCATCACGCACAGCAGGGTTCAAGCCTCAACGCTCTAACTTGTGCCAAGATCTGATTGGCGTTTTTATTTTTAACCTCCAAAGCAAATACAGAATGCTCCCCTTTGGCGTCAATCTCATCAGCACCTTTGGCAGGCCCTACAGCATCACCTACTTGGCATTCAGTCTGGCTGATGCTTTGATCAAACGCGGAGTGCCTATTTCCCTTTCTAATGTGCTGTTAGGGAAAAACGAAGAGCGAATACTCCGCCAAGACTTGCGACCTTACTTGGTGCCGGCCCGTGCAGAGGCCATGAAACACCCGATCAATTTGCTTGTGTTGCCGGCCATGGCCGTCAAGGAAATGATGACTTTATTGACCCGGCATGATGGTCTTGTTTCAAGAAAAATGCACGTCACTAATTTATGGTGGGAACTGACCAAGCTGCCCTTGGAGGTCGAGCAAGATTTGAAACGCTTTGACGTCGTGCTCACGCATTCGGATTTTTTGGCGCATCTTGCACGCACCTCTGCACCTCACACGCACGTCATCAACTCGCCACTGTCTTGGCGTGTCGATGACACGATTGCCCCCAACAGACAACGTTTTAATTTCCCAGAAGGCGCTACGGTCTATTTATTCGCATTTGATGCGGACTCGGAAAAGTACACGATCGACGCTGAAACAGGCAATGGCAGAAAAAACCCTTTGGAATTGATCGACACTTTTTTGCGTGCATTTCCCGATGCTCAAACAAATGTTCACTTGGCCATACGGGCAACCCATATTGAAAAACCAGACCATGCTGTTCTTCTGAACAGGTTGGAGAATCTGGTGCAGCGCGACCCACGTATCCAATTGGTCAAAGGCGCGATGGACTTTACCGACGTCATGACGCTGACTGCGAGTTGCGATGTCTATGTCTCACTGCACAGAGCAGAGGGGTTTGGACTGGGCATGTTGGAGGCCATGGCCTTTGGCAAGCCGGTGATTGCCACGGCGTGGTCGGGCAATATGAGTTTTTTGGATTCAACCAACGCGTGCCTGGTCCGCTATGAACTTGAGCCCTTGAGCGATAGTTATCGTTACCACAACCTTGCGTTGCCCCCAGGAACGCTTTGGGCTAAACCGAGTGCAGAGGATGCAATAGCCTATATGAGGCGGCTGCACCAAGATAAGGGGTTCACAGAGTTACTCGGCCGCAACGCACGTTTGTCTTACAAGACCTATCAAGCACAAGCCGAGCGGGAAAAATGGATTGACGAGTTGTACTTGCATTGGAAAATGTTCGACACCCTGCCCAAAATAGCCGGGAAATATTCGTCGTCCCAGAAGCCGGCCTGAGGCGTGCGTTGACGCCGGCAGGCCAATTGAAATGCTGACTGATCGCCTCAGTCCAACTTGATCTTGGCGCTCTTAACGAGCTGCGTCCATTTGTCGATGTCGGTTTTGATCTGAGCATCAAACTCTTCAGGCGTGATGGGATCAGTCTCCACACCCATCTCGGCTAATTTCTTTTGCATCTCCGGGTTTTTCAGTGCCAGCAACACATCCGCATAAATTTTGGCCACCACATCGCGCGGCGTGCCGCTGGCCACCACCAGTGCGAACATGCTCTGCACGTTAAAGCCAGGCACTGTTTCTGACACCGCCGCAATCTCAGGCGCTATGGCCGAGCGTTTGCGCGCGGTCGTCGCCAAGGGCTTGAGCTTGCCGCCTTTGATGAAGGGCATGGTCGAGAACAAAGGGTCCACCAGCAGTTCAATCCGGCCTGACATCACCTCAGGGTAGGCGGGGCCGCTCCCTTTGAAAGGCACATGCAAAATATCCAGCCCCGCGCTTTGCTTGAGCAACTCCATGGCCAGGTGCATGGAGCTGCCGCTGCCCGGGCTGGCGTAGCTGAATTTGCCGGGGTTCTTTTTGATCAGTGCAATCGCCTCTTTCAAGTTGTTCGCGGGAAAGGCGGACGTTGCCGAGATCAGCACATTGGTGGTGCCCAGAACAGTGATGCCCGAGAGGTCTTTGACCGTGTCAAAGGGCAGCTGACGCAGGGCGGGGTTGATCACATGGGGCGTGGCGACCACGCACAAGGTGTAGCCAGTGGGAGCGGCTTTGGCCACGAAGTCCGTGCCCAGCGCGGTGCCTGCACCGGGTTTAAATTCCACCACCACGGCTTGGTTCCAGATGCTTTGCAACTGTTGTTGCAGTACGCGCGCCAAGAGGTCGATGGCGCCACCCGGCGCGTTGGGCACGATCAGCGTGACGGGCTTCGTAGG